>JAJPZY010000045.1 GCA_021204085.1 Clostridiales bacterium
ATCAACTTATCATAGAAGATCTGATATATTTACAGAAATAAATTCACACACTCTGGCGAGCCCCTGCAAGTATTTTCTGCCGGAGGTCATTGTGCAGTTTCATCGCCAGTATCCGCAGGTGGAGATTTCCCTGCATCGGTTGGATGCGCAGGGCGTGCTGTCCGCGATTGAGGCGGATCAGTTTGATGTTTATTTTTCTTTGATGGAAGATTTGATTTACAAAAAGAACTATCATACACGGAAAATTCATGAGGACCATTATTGTCTGGTCTGCCGCCCGGACCATCCGTGCCTCAATAATTTTAAGATTGATTATGACAAGATTGCCACCGAGCCGTTTCTGATGTTTCATCCGGACAGGGCGGCCTATATGAGCCGACAGATTTATCAGGTATGCAAAGACCTGAATTTTACCCCGCGGGTGGTTCATACTTATGATTCCATGGAGGAGACGCTTTTCGCTGCGGAATCCGGGTTGGGGATTACCATTCTGCCTTATAAGATTAAGGATTACGTGAAAGCTTATCTGGCGTACAGCCCGCTGGACAGCAGCAGCACCGCCTGCGGCATCGGCGCCGCGTGGCGGAAAGAAAATACCGGTCCGGCAGTCGACTGGTTTGTGTCGGTGCTGAACCGGTATCTGATTCAGATGTCGTCAGAGTGATTCCCGGGGGATGTTTGATTATTATTCGTATAGAGTTTGATTCGTACAAAGGTTTGCAAATAAGCGGATCTATTTGATAGACTGGTTATTGCGTATGGTGAATTTTGGAAGAAAAGAAAAATTTTATGAGCCAATATTTAGATGATGAATTAATGAAATACAGCAGGTCGGATTATTATCCTTTCCATATGCCCGGGCACAAACGGCAGAAGCTGGGGGATTTTCTGCCGGAGGAGATTGACATCACGGAGATTGACGGTTTTGATAACCTGCATCACGCGGAGGGAATTCTCCGGGAGGGGCAGGAGCGCCTGGCGCGCGTCTTTGGTGCGGACGAAAGCTTTTATCTGGTGAATGGCAGCACAGGGGGGCTTCTTTCGGCCATTTGCGGCTGCATCCGGAAGGGCGACCGCATTCTGATCGGAAGAAATTGTCACAAGGCGGTTTACCATGCGGCTTATCTGACGGAGGCGAAGGTGGAGTACCTTTATCCAGAGCCCACGGAATTCGAGATTCAGGGAAGCATCGCGCCGGAGCAGGTGGAGGAAAAGTTGAAAGAATATCCGGATGTGCGGGCTGTCGTCATTACCTCCCCGACCTATGACGGAATTGTTTCGGATATTTCGTCAATCGCGGAAGTTGTGCATCGGCATGGGATTCTGCTGATCGTGGATGAGGCGCATGGGGCGCACTTTGGGTTTTCGGAAGGGTTCCCGAAAAAAGCCATTGCGCTGGGGGCGGATCTTTGTATAGAGAGTTTGCATAAGACGCTGCCGGCTTATACGCAGACAGCGGTGCTGCATATGGTGAAGCAGAGCAATAGGAGTAGATTCGAAGAAAATGTTGTATCGGTGAACAATGGCAGAATGTCGCCTTCGGATGATTCACGAGAGTATTGGCTTGATTCTGTGCGGGTGAGACGTTACCTGGGGATTTTTCAATCCTCCTCACCTTCCTATGTCCTGATGGCGGGAATAGACCGCTGTGTACGCATGGTGGAGGAGGATGTAAAACGGTATGCACAGGCAAAGACCAGGCAGGAGAGCCTGTTCTGGAAGTACGAAGAGCGGCTGCGGCGGTTTTACGAGCGGTGTGAAGGGTTTCGATTCGTGGAAGTCTTTCCTTATATGAATTCCGGAGAGGGTGCCGAGGGAGTTTTCGAAAAGGATAATTCTAAAATATTAATCTCCGCAGAAGCCGCTGGGCTGCATGGGCAGCAGCTTTATGATTTGTTGCTGGAGCGGTATCATCTCCAGATGGAAATGGCATCCGGACATTATGTGACGGCTCTGACGAGTATCATGGATACGGAGGAAGGGTTTCAAAGACTGTATGATGCTCTCCATGAGATTGATGAGAGTGCGGCAGAGCCCGGTGGTGGCGTGACATACGGTGAGAATCAGCAGGTAAAAGAGGAGTGGAACGGAAGCATTATCGGGAAGACTGTAAATCATTGTCACAGTGCAGATTGGCTGACGCCTGTCCGTCTCTATAGTTATCGAAAAAAAGCGATGGAGCTTGTCGATGCCATAGATGCGGATCATATGTCCCTTGCATTATCGGAATCCGAAGGACGGATTTCCGGTGATTTCGTCTGGCTGTATCCGCCGGGCGTCCCGATTCTGATGCCGGGGGAACTCATCACGGGAGATGTTCTTGAATTGCTGGCAATCTGCCGGGCGCGTCATATGCAGGTGCAGGGGATGCAGGATAAAAGCGGGGAAAAGATACAGATCGTTACGGGTGTATAGAATTACCTCTGCACAGGTCGCACTCCTTCCCATGCGCGTCAATGACCCCGATGGCCTGCAGGTAAGAGTAGATGATCGTAGAACCGACAAATTTCATGCCGCGCTTTTTCAGATCTTTTGATATCGCATCGGAAAGCGGAGAAGTCGTCCGCAGATGATAATCTTCGACCATGGTTTTTCCATCGGTAAATCCCCGGATATAGGCGTCAAAGGAGCCGAATTCCGTCTGAATGGCGCGGAAGATTCTGCTGTTGGTGATGCTGGCGGCTACTTTTAAGCGGTTGCGGATAATGCCGGGGTTGGCCAGCAGCTCTGCGCATTTTTCCTCATCGTAACCGCAGACCTTATTAATGTCGAAGTCATCATAGGCTTTCCGAAAATTCTCGCGTTTATTCAGGACACACTCCCAGGACAGGCCGGCCTGAAAGCTTTCCAGAATCAGAAGTTCATAGAGTTTTTGGTCGGAATGCTCCGGCACACCCCATTCCTCATCGTGATAACGGATGTAGAGCGGATTTTTCAGATTCACATAGGAGCAGCGATGTTCGATGTTTCTCATTTTTGATAATTTCCTTTATGCATAGGTTTTTCGGAAGCTCGTTGTTTTGTCCCGGATAGCTTTCAGTATATCATAGATGTGGTAAACACGGGGCTGGCAGATTTTAAAAGGGATAAAAAGAAGCCATAAAAATGGAAAAGTGTGAAAAATTACAGGGAAGGTATATTGAAAAGCGTATAAATCCCGTGTCTAAAACTATTGAAAAGTGCGGGAAAACCATTCATAATGGATACGGACATTGTATGAAGAATGTAAGGGATGACAGTCATGGGAAAGATTTTCTGCCTGATGGGCAAGAGTGCCTCCGGCAAGGATTTTGTATATAAAAATTTGATCGCACGGAAGGATCTGCAGTTAAAACAGATTGTTCCGTACACGACCCGCCCTATCCGCAGCGGGGAGGTCGAGGGGCTCACCTATTTTTTCTGCTCGGATGCGAAGGCGGAGGAGATGGAGCGTGCCGGAAAGGTGATTGAAATGCGCGCCTATGACACGGTTCACGGAGTCTGGAAGTATTTTACCGCGGACGACGGGCAGATTGATCTGACAAGTCAGGATTATCTGATGATCGGGACGCCGGAATCCTGTGTGAAGATTCGGGAGTATTTCGGCGCGGACGCCGTCTGTCCCATTTATATCTGGGTGGATGACGGGGAGCGCCTGGCACGGGCGCTGAAGCGTGAGCGCAAGCAGGAACAGCCGAAGTACGCGGAGATGTGCCGGAGGTTCCTGGCGGACGAGCGGGATTTTTCGGAAGAAAATCTGAGAAAGGCGGGGGTGGAGATTTCCCTGGAGTACCCGCAGGATGCAGAGAAGGGTGATTTGCGTGGCGGCGTGGAGGAGTTGTCCGAGAGCGGATGCTTTGAAAATCGGGAAAAAGAGCAGATTCTTGCTGACATAGCCGCATATATTGAACGGGTGCGGGGGAGATGAATTGTTGTTGGGAATGAATCGGGGTATTGTATGTGAACATGTTTCTGTGAATAAAACGGGTTGATTTTATACAGAAAGAAGATAGTAATATGGGAAAGGAGCAGCCGGATGGCAGGATTTTCGGATATTGTCGGCCATGAGCAGATCATCGCACATTTAAAGAACGCCATTGCGCTGGATAAGGTTTCCCATGCGTATATTCTGGACGGACCGGAGCATGCCGGGAAGCGCTTGCTTGCCGAGGCGTTTGCCATGACGCTGCAGTGCGAGACGGTTCAGGGGACGTTTTCGGAGGAGGAAGAGCCGGAGCAGATGATGTTGTTTGATCTGCCGGCCGGGAAGGATTTCGGCGTTTCACAGGCGGCGCGGGATCGCGCGGCGATGACAGAGCCCTGTCTGGAATGTCGTTCCTGTAAGCAGGCTCTGGGGAAAAACCAGCCGGATATCATTTATGTGACTCATGATAAAACGGTCATTTCCGTGGAGGACATCCGCACGCAGATCAACGGGGACATTTGCCTGAAGCCTTACAGCAGCAGATATAAGATTTATATCGTGGATGAAGCGGAGAAGATGAACGTTCAGGCACAGAATGCACTTTTAAAAACGCTGGAGGAGCCGCCGGCTTACGCTGTAATTCTCCTGCTGACGACGAATGCCGATGCTTTTCTGCCTACGATTCGCTCCCGCTGTGTACGCCTTACCCTGCGGTCTGTGCCGAATGAACAGATCCGTGAGTATCTGATGCGGCGGTGTCAGATACCGGATTATCAGGCGGACGTAAGCGTTGCCTTTGCCCAGGGGAATGTCGGTCAGGCCAGGCTTCTGGCTACGTCAGAACAATTTAACGAGATAAAAGATTATACGGTGCAGCTGGTGCAGAAGATCAGCACACTTTCGATCAGCGATCTGATAGATGAATTAAGGGTTTTGACGGATCAAAAGGAGAATATCCCTGTTTTTTTGGATTTGCTTTTGCTTTTGTTTCGGGATGTGTTATTATATAAGGCAACAGCCATTCCGGAAGGTTTGATTTTTACGGAGCAGACGTTTTTGATCCGGCAGATTGCTGATCGGGTTTCATATAGAGGCATCAGCCGGATCTTAAAGGCGATTGAGACGGCCGGACGGCGGATCGGGGCGAATGTCAATGTTTCCCTGACGCTGGAAATGCTTTTGCTGGATATAAAGGAGAACATTTTATGATAAAGATTGTTGGAGTCCGTTTTCGACAGGCGGGCAAAGTATATTATTTTGATCCGAAGGATCTTCCGATTGAAAGGGGAAGTCATGTGATTGTGGAGACAGCCCGGGGGATTGAGTATGGCACGGTTATTCTGCCGCCGAAAGATGTGACAGATGATGAGATCGTGAAGCCGTTAAAAGCAGTAATCCGTATGGCCACTCCGGAGGATGACCGCAGAGAGGAAACAAACCGTGAGCGCGAGAAGGAAGCGTATCAGATCTGCAGGGAAAAGATTCAGAAGCACGGGTTGGCTATGAAGCTTGTGCAGGCGGAGTATACGTTTGATAATAACAAGCTGCTGTTTTATTTTACGGCGGACGGGCGAATTGATTTCCGTGATCTGGTCAAGGATCTGGCCGGTGTCTTTCGCACGAGGATTGAGCTGCGGCAGATCGGTGTCCGGGATGAGACGAAGATTCTCGGCGGCGTCGGCATTTGCGGACGGCCGCTGTGCTGCCATACGTACCTGTCGGATTTTGCACCGGTTTCTATTAAAATGGCCAAGGAACAGAATCTATCCCTGAATCCGACGAAAATTTCCGGTTCCTGCGGACGATTGATGTGCTGCCTGAAGAATGAGCAGGAGACATATGAATATCTGAACAGCCGTCTGCCCCGGGTGGGCGATCGGGTGACGACAACGGATGGGCTGAAAGGCGAAGTGTCCGGTGTAAATGTAATCCGTCAGACAGTGAAAGTGGTTGTGAATACCGGAGACGAAAAGGAAAGCAGGGAATATCCGGTCAGTGAATTGAAATTCCGCAGCAGACGCCGCAAAGACCATGACCGCGGCGGTAAGGAAGAGAGGAAGAAGAATTCTTCATCGGCGGACAAAAAAGAAAAACCACAGGCAGAAGTGTGATCCGTTGATAAATGTTCAGAGGTATGCACAGAAACAAGTAAAAGACAGGATCCGGATCTGCCCGTTGACGAAAAAAGAAAGGTACCGAACAGATGGATCATCTGCTGCCGGGAGAGCGCGTGGACGATCTCCAGAGAAACGGATACAAAATCATACAGAATCCGCAGAAATTTTGTTTTGGGATGGACGCCGTTCTATTGTCCGGTTTTGCAAGGATTAAGAGCGGAGAGAACTGTCTGGACCTGGGATGCGGGAACGGAATTATTCCGATCCTGCTTGCGGGAAAGACAGAGGGGCGGCATTTTACCGGATTGGAGATACAGCCCTACAGTGCTGATCTGGCGAGACGGAGTGTGGCGCTCAACCATCTGGAGGACAGGATTTCTATTGTAGAGGGCGATATAAAAGATGCCTCCGGTATTTTCGGGGCATCTTCTTTTGATATAATTACGGTAAATCCGCCCTATATGACGGGCAGTCACGGACTTACGAATCAGGATGAGGCAAAAACGATCGCCCGTCATGAGGTTCTCTGCAGCCTGGAGGATGTGATTCGGGAGAGTGCGAAACTTCTGGCACCGGGCGGCCGCTTTTTTATGGTGCATCGGCCGTTTCGGCTGGCGGAGATTATATCTCTTATGTCGGCGTATCGGATTGAGCCGAAGCGGATGAGGCTTGTCCATCCATACGCGGACCGCGAGCCGAATATGGTGCTGATCGAGGGACTGCGCGGGGGTCGTCCGCGGATGACCGTGGAGCGGCCGCTTATCGTATACCGCGAGCCCGGGCGCTACACGGACGAAATCTACGATATATACGGATACTAACGTTAGGGAGGATGAGCATATGCCCGGAAAATTATATCTCTGCGCGACGCCGATCGGCAACCTTGAGGATATCACGCTGCGGGTGCTCCGCATCTTAAAAGAGGTGGATCTGATCGCGGCGGAGGATACGAGAAATTCGATCAGGCTGCTGAATCATTTTGACATTCACACGCCGATGACCAGTTATCATGAATATAACAAGATTGAAAAGGCATATACGCTCGTGGAACGAATGAAGAGCGGGCAGGATGTCGCTCTGATCACGGATGCAGGGACGCCGGCGATCTCAGATCCGGGCGAAGATCTGGTTCGCATCTGCTATGAAGAGGGGATTGGAGTGACGTCGCTGCCGGGAGCTGCGGCCTGTATTACCGCATTGACACTTTCGGGGCTCCCCGCGCGGCGGTTTTCTTTTGAGGCATTTCTTCCGAGAGAAAAAAAAGAACGTGCGGCGATTTTGGAGGAATTAAAAAACGATACCCGGACGCTGATCATTTATGAGGCGCCGCACCATCTGATCTCCACATTGAAGGATTTATATTCCGTGCTGGGAGAGTGCCGTATTACGGTTTGCAGAGAACTTACGAAAAAATATGAGACAGCGTTTCGAACGACCTTTGCCGAAGCGATCCGTTATTACGAAGACGGTGAGGTACGGGGAGAGTGCGTCATTGTGATTGAGGGTCGTGACCGGGCAGAGCTGATTCGTGAAAAACAGGAAAGCTGGGAAAGTCTTTCGTTGGAAGAGCATATGGCTTATTATACGGATACGGGGATGGACCGCAAATCCGCGATGAAGCAGGTGGCGAAGGATCGGGGCGTCGGAAAGCGGGAAATCTACCGGCAGCTGTGTACGGATGAAACGTAACAGATGTAATTTTTGCGATGAAGTCGGAAACCAAAAGTTTTTGAATTGGATGACGTTTATGAATTCTTGAGATATTCCGGCAGATATTTTCTTAAGATTGAAAAGGGCGCGGGTCCGATTGTCAGCACCGCCTGATGAAAAGCATAATCAGTATAATCCATGCCGCAGAGTTCTGCGGCATATTCTTTTAAATCCAGAAATTCGAGATATCCGATGTAATATTTCAGGTAGTGAGCCGGTTCAGCAGCGATCAGCTCATAAATTTCCCGGATGGTTTCCTCGTCGGAAAATCCGTAATCGGAGAAAAAATCCAGCGTATCCGCAAAAGACCAGCCATCGGCATGAATGCCGAAATCAGCCGTTGCATAAAGACTTAAGATGACAGATTGTTCCAGCGCCAGCAGTTCGGATACTTCTTCGGAGCAGCCGGCATATCGGTAGGAGAACAGTTCCGCATAGGTGGCCCATCCTTCCGAGTAACCGACAGGGCCAAGCAGTGCCCGGAGGGGAGCGGGGTTCGTGCCGCAGAAGTATGCGTTCTGATAGAGATGTCCGGGGTATCCTTCGTGAGCCAGAGTGGTGAACAGGCGGATGCCTTCATACCCGTTGCTGCTGTTGATGTAGATGGAGTTTTGCGCATAGCCGTCTAATGGGGAAGTCAGGTAGAAGGCCGGAGCCAGGTAAACTTCCATTGTCGAGTCCGCGTATTTCACCGTATAGGCGCAATTGTCTACGCAAGGAAAATCAGCCGAGATTGCTTCTTCCAAAATTGCCAGCATTTCTTCGGGGGTTTTGCCGGGGGCGCCGACGGATGCCGTCTCTGTTTCCAGAGAAGGATTTTTGCTGAGAAGAGAGGAAATACGCAACAGATCGGAAGCGCGTTGGGATTCGACGCGGTTTTTCAGCGTCTGGATGTTATCAGAGCTGCCGGTCGCCTGTTTTACGAGGTAAGCATAATAGTCGTTACCCAGAGGGAAGCGGCAGAGTCCGGCGTTTTTATATTCAGAGCTTGAAATATTCGAAAAATCGTCTTCCGCTATAGTTTCAGCCGTGTTGCTGGCAGCTTCGTTGACCTCATTTGCGGAAATGAGTGTTTCCAGCGTGTCCGCGATTTCCTGAAATGCGGGGAGGACTTCCCGCAGTATGGCGGAGTTGTTTTTCTCTATATAGGCAGCCTGTTCCTCCGCGGTCAGGTCTGTGAGAGCTTCTGTTTTTTCCTCAAAAGTATAAATCAGATAATTGTCCTCTGCTGCTGCGGCAAAATCTTCACACTGGGCGATGATGGTCTCAGCGGTAAAGGAGGACATAAATAGACCCTGGCTGTACTTTTCTTTTTCATAGGCGCAGATACTGTCAAAATATTCGGGGACACTGCTGATTATGTCAAGATAGTCGCAAATATCCTGTTCGTCTTCAAACGTGAATTCTGCAAGCAGGATCGGAAGCTCCGACTGGATGCCCGTTGAGGGACTTAAAGGTTCATCATAATAAGGGAAACCTGCGGCTGTAATGGCGGTTTCAAGAGAATCTGACAGAATGTCGCGGGTGATCCGGTTTTCGACGGAGAGAGTATCGGCAGCAAATTCCTGAAGAACAGAGAGGACGGATTCCGCCAGTGCGGCAGAAATGACTGTATTTTCCGCGGAGTAAATGCCGAGGCTGCTGTTGTATGAGGTAATGCCGTAATTTTCCGGGTTTTCCAGTGTATAGTGAAGCGTCAGGGGACTCGCGGCGACTTCTTCGCGGAACAGATCATAGGTATAGTCGGTAAACGTCTGATCGGCGGTGCTGTCTGGGACATCAGACAGATTTTCGGTGTCAGGCGTATCGGTATGATATGAGACATGAAACCCCGGTAATTTTGCGAAAGCACCGGATATTGTACGATGGCCGGTTCCTGTGAATGCGCATTGTGCGGCCGGGATAACAATAGCTGCGGCGGCAAGCGCGCAAACGAGCGGGATTTTTTTGACATATCGTTTCATAAATATAAGCAGCCCTTCCCGGGGATTGCTTTATTTTATGAGAGAAAGCGCGGACATATGATTATACGGCTTTTGTCTTTTTCCCGGAACGGAGAGATTGCCTCATTTTCCGTAGTTCCGAAAGAAGGCGCTCAGATTTTCAAGTGAGCGGATCAGTACCTGCGTATCGTTTTCATCCAGACCATCCAGTGTGGCCTGTATCATCTCGTCATGAAACTGCTGGTGGTGCTGATATGCTCGGACGCCTTTGCCGAGAAGCGATACAAGTACGACCCGGCGGTCCTTTTCGCTGCGGACCCGTTTCACATAAGACTTTTTTACAAGGTTATTGATGGCGATGGTCAGGGTTCCGACGGTGACGGAAAGATCCCGCGCGACCGCGGACATGCTGCGGGGTTCGCCGATGCCGATCGCCTCGATGATGTGCATATCATTGTTGGTAATATCCCGAAACTCTTCGGTAATAACTGCTTTGCTTTCACAGTTCAGGATTTCATTGAAAAGATGCATCAGTGTATCACGGTACATGCTATGGATTCCTTTGACAATCAAATATTTGTATGGTCGAAACATTTTTATTATAAACGAAATCTCACAACTTTACAATGTAGTTTTTAAAACTATATTCAGCGGTTTTTGTTACTATTTTATATTGACTTACCGTGATAAATTGTGTACAATAGTCGAGTCGAAACTTTGAGTATCAAAGTATTGCTGGGCACAGTTTATCGATCATTTCAAAACAGTTGTATGACTCGACCAATGGTCGTGCCGTGTTTGATTGACATTACTTGTTGCTTAAATACAATAAGGTCTCCGCAGCGATTTTTGGTTGTGATTACAGGAGGAAAGACCATGTTAATGAAATCAGTGAGTTTAAGAGGAAAGAAATTGCCCCTCCCCATTATTCAGGGCGGTATGGGGATCGGTATCAGCCGCAGCCGACTTGCCGGATCGGTGGCAAAAGAGGGCGGTATGGGCGTCATTTCCACTGCGCAGGTCGGTTACGATGATCCTGATTTTGACAGGGATCCGGAGGCGGCGAATCTTCGCGCATTGCCCAGACAGATAAAAAAGGCGAAGGAGATATCCGGAGGAAAGGGATTGGTTGGCGTCAACGTCATGGTAGTAACCCGCCTCTATGCGGATTACATACGGACCGTCTGCGAGGCGGGCGTGGATGCCATTATTTCCGGAGCCGGGCTTCCGACGAATCTGCCGGAGTATGTGGAAGGGTATGATGTGGCAATCGCGCCGATCGTTTCCAGCGAGAAGTCCGCAAAGGTTATTTTAAAATATTGGGACAAAAAGTATCACCGTACAGCGGATTTCCTTGTGATCGAAGGGCCGCGGGCCGGCGGACATCTCGGCTTTTCCAGGGAACAGCTTGCTGATATCGGAAGTATGAATTATGATGAAGAGATTCGGAAAATTCTGGCGGTAAAAAAAGAGTATGAGGAAAAGTACGGGATGACAATACCGGTATTTTCTGCCGGCGGTATGTTTACCCGGGAGGATGTGAAGCACGCATTGGAATTGGGTGTTGACGGCATACAGGCGGCGACGCGCTTTGTGGCGACGGAAGAGTGCGATGCCAGTGACGCTTTCAAGAAGGCTTATCTGAATGCGAAGGCGGAGGACGCGGTGATTATTAAAAGCCCGGTGGGGATGCCGGGGCGCGCAATCCACAATGCGTTTATTGATAAGATGAATGCGAATCCAGGGAAAGTGACGCATTGCTTTAATTGTATGAAAGGCTGCAATCCGGCCACGGCGCCCTACTGTATTTCCATGGCGCTGATCAACGCGGTAAAGGGGAAACTCGATGAGGGCGTGATCTTCTGCGGATCACGGGTCGGCGAGGTGAATCATATGACGACGGTACCTGCCCTGATGCGGGAGCTGACCGTTTAAGATTGGCTTTCGGAAGAGGATACACAAAATAATATATAAAAAAGGTCATCTGTTTTCGCTGATATGAATTCAGATGACCTTTTTAATTTGACGGATTGGTTCGGGTTCACAATCCTTTTTTATACTTTCAGAAAATTCAACGATCCTTTCGGATTTCCCGTCCCTTTTTCAAGAAGGCTGATCAGGCCGTCAATCGTGTTTTCAATTTCTTCCGGGGAAGATGGGACAATGGTATTATCCAGCTTTACCGTCAGCACGATCAGTACAATTTCAGCCAGCGCTTCCGGATATTCAAAATGAATCTCCCCGCTTGCGCCCCCCTGTCGGATGATTTCTGTCAGCTCCGGCTTCATTTCTGTGACCAGATACTGGATATATTTCTGATGAAGCAGCGCCTGCGCGCGGTCATCCACGGGAGCCGCCTGGCTGTCCTGCTGCCGGAAGTCCCTCGAGGAGTTCATGCATGCCTGAAAGATCATTGCCATGCGGGTAAAGGGAGAAACATCCTTTTGGTCTGCAAGATGTCGGGCAGTCTCCAGCGGTTTCTTATAGCTTCTTTCTACTAGCGCATCGACAATGGCATCTTTTGAAGAAAAGTAGTAATAGATGCTTCCTTTTCCAATCCCGGCAGTCCGGGCAATCTCACTTACCGATATATTCTGAATATTTTTTTGAATCAGTAATTCCTGAAGCGCATCCAGGATTTTATCGTATTTTGTACGATTCTGCATTTTCAATGCCCTCTTTTGCTCATCATTTCACCCAGTATAGCACGAGATTCTATTGATATACAACCGGGAAATTCCACAAAAACTGTTCGGAAATCCCCGAAAAGCTCGGCGTTCTCCCGTATTGACCGACGGTCGGAAAAGTGGTAATTATACTAATGTAAACAGGTCGACCACTGGTCGAAATGTAAAAATATTGTAAAAAAGAGGCTGAAAAATAATGAAAAAGTGGATAGAAGGCGCGGCAATCCTTGCGGGTATTGCAGTCGGTGCCGGCGCGGGGACAACTGCTTATTTTTACAACAGAACCATGAAGCGCTGCAACGCAAAGGTGGAGCGCACGATGAAGATGGCGGGAACGGACTGGAATCAGCATATGCCCTTTATTGAAGAGCGGAAAGAATTCATGCTTGCCCAGCCGCATGAGGAAATACATCTGGAGTCTGATGACGGGCTTATGCTGCACGCCACCTGGTTTCCGGGATGCGGGGCGGAGACGCATAAAGTAGTCATCTGTTTTCACGGTTATACCAGCAAAGGCATGAGTGATTACATTGGACTTTCCGGTTATTATCTGAAGCACGGTTACGGGATGCTCCTTGTGGATGAGCGTGCCCACGGAGAGAGCGAAGGCAAATATATTGGCTTTGGCTGTCTGGACCGATATGATGCGCTGAAGTGGATGCGGTGGGTCATTGAACGGGAGGGTGAGGATGTGCAGATTCTGCTGCACGGGACCTCCATGGGTGCTTCCACCGTGTTGATGGCGAGCGGTCTGACGCTGCCGAAGCAGGTGAAGGGAATCGTTTCAGACTGTGCGTTTACTTCGCCGAAGTATGTGTTTACCCATGTTTTGCATTCCATGTATCACCTGCCTGCGTTTCCCATGATTCCGGTTTCTGACGCAGTGAATAAGAAAAAGGCCGGATACGGACTGGATGAATGCAATGCGGCAAGGGAAGTGAGAAAGGCGAAGGTTCCGATTCTTTTTATTCACGGGGATGCCGATACTTTTGTCCCTTGCAGGATGTGTGACGAAATTTATGAAAACTGTGCGTCACCGAAAAAGAAGCTGATTATCAAAGGCGCCGCTCATGCGGAGAGCTATTACAAAGACACGGCCGCTTATGAGCAGGCCCTGGATGAATTTACGGAGGATTTATTTCAATGATGAGAAAAAGAAAAGGATATCCTGTATATCCGTTGACAAAAGCCCAGAAATTCCATACTTTTTATCAGGAGATGTGCCCGAAAAAGGAAGTTTTAAATATCGGGACCAGCCTGACGATCGGAACAGATCTGGACTGGGAAGTATTAAAGCAGAGTATCTATAAGGCATATGAGCGCTGCGAGTCCATGCGGCTTCGCTTTGCGAAAGATAAGGAAGGAACCTGGTATCAGTACGTGGTGGATAAAGAAGAGCGCGATATTGAGTTCGTCGACTTTTCCGGAAAGACCATGGAGGAGGCTAACGAGGAGATGACTAAGTGGTCCCGTGTGCCGTTCAAACGGGTGGATTCCCCGATGAACCGCGTTGTGATGATTCATACGCCGGACGGATACAACGGCATTTACCTGCTGATCGACCATATGACTGCGGATGCGCAGGGCCTTTCCTGCTTTTTCAAGGACGTGATCGAGCTTTACTGTAATGCCATGTATGAGGGGGTTCCCTACCCGAAGGATCTGGCTTCTTATATTGAGCAGCTTCAGAAAGATCTTACTTATGAGGCGGGGAGCAAAGCGCAGGAGAGAGACCGGGCGTATTTTCAGAATCTGATTGACAATACGCCGGAACCGATTTATAACGGTATTCGCGGACCGCAGAAGCTGGAGGAAGAACGGAAACGCTCCGGTAATCCGAATGCGCGCGCCGCTGTCAATGTATCGGATTCGGTAGACTCCGCGCTGGATATTTTCCATCTGGAGGCGGAACCCACTGCCCGATTGATGACATTCTGTGAAGAGCACCGCGTTTCCCTGGCTGTGCTGCTGATGATGGGACTGCGCACCTATTTTCAGAAAATGAACGGGAATGATGATGTGTCCATCAATATGGCAATCGCCCGACGTGCAACATTAAAAGAGAAAAAATGCGGCGGAACGAGAATCCATTCTTTCCCGCTGCGGACGATCATCTCTGAGGATAAGACTTTCCTGGAGGGTATTTATGAGATTCGTAATCTCCAGAATGAATATTACCGGCACGCGAATTACGATCCGGTAGAATACTTTGCGTACCGCGGCCGGAAATATCCGCAGAAGGGCGGGCAGACCTATGAGCCCATGTCGCTGACCTACCAGCCGGAGAACATTCAGGGAAAAGAGCTGACTAAGCTTGGCGATATCAAATATAAGACGCACTGGTATCCGAACGGCGCGACTACGCAGGGAATGTATCTGACCGTGATGCACCGTCCGGAAGATAACGGGCTGGATTTCAACTTTGAGCACCAGGTGAAGGCCGTCAGCAGGGAGGATCTGGAGTATCTGTATTACTACCTGTGCAAGATCATGTTTAAGGGTACGGAAAATCCGAACCTGCCGATCGGGGATATCATAAAGCTGGTTTAATTGTGTGCTTAAAAATATAACAGTAGAAAAAGGAGACCATTATGTTTGAAAAGTTTGTAGAGATTATCTGTAATTATGTGGAGGTGGAACCGGAAAACGTACATCCGGAATCTCGTTTTGTGGAGGATCTGGGATTTACCTCTTTTGATTTTATGAGCATGCTCGGTGAGCTGGAGGATGAGTTCGACGTCGAGATCGACGAGCATCAGGTGTCGGATATCCGCACGGTGCAGGAGGCGCTGGATTATCTGGGGACGCTCGCCGAAGCATAAAGGGAACGCGAGCCCTGTACATATGTTTTCGGCCAGCCTGTGAAAGCAGAAGAAAGAGAGGTTGATAACTTGGCTGATACTATGAAAATTTGTGATACTATATATGAAATCTTAACAAGTGCTGAGGCGCGATTCGGCGCTGGCGATGCGATTCGCTATAAAGTAAGCAAGAATGAGATTGCGGCGAAATCTTATACACAGTTGAAGCAGGACAGCGACAGTTTTTCCCGCGTTCTCGAGTCTCTTGGGATGCGCGGAAAACATATCGCTGTGACGGGCGCGACCTCCTATCGGTGGCTTGTGACTTATTTCGGTACCGTGGACAGCGGCAGCGTCGCAGTGCCGCTGGATGTATCTCTTCCGCCTGATGAGCTGTGTGAGCTGATCGATCGGGCGGATGCGGAAGTGTTTGTCTATGATGAACTTCGCAGCGATGCGGCGGCGATGGCTAAAGAGAAGTGTCCGAAGTTAAAGTACATGATTTCCATGCAGAAAGAGGCCGATGAAGGGGAAATCTTTTCTTTTGACCGGCTGCTTGAGAAAAACGCAGGCGAATGGGATGATACTCCGGCGCCGGATGATCTGTGCACGATCATGTTCACATCCGGAACCACGGGAAGGAGCAAGGGCGTTATGCTTACGCACCGCAATCTGGCGAACAATGCCACCTGCCTGGATATGAAGATTAAAGAGCGGACGGTGATCCTTTCAGTCCTGCCGATTCATCATGCTTACTGCCTGAGCATGGATATTTTAAAAGCTATCTCCCTGGGCAGCATCATCTGCATCAATGATTCTTTGCTGCGGGTGGCGAAAAATATCAAGCTGTTTAAGCCGGAGATGATCCTTATGGTTCCGCTGATGATCGAGACCATGGCGAAGAAGCTGGAGGATTCGCCGCAGCTTCCCCCGCAGATTGTCAAGGGGATGGTGTTCGGCAAGCAGTTCCACACGATCTGCAGCGGCGGCGCGTACTTAAACCCGGCATACATCGATCTGTTCAATAAATACGGGATTACGATTTTACAGGGCTATGGGATGACCGAGTGCGCACCGGTGATCAGCACGACCTTGAGCTGGAATATCAATAAGGAAGCGGTCGGGCAGCTGCTTCCGAACTGTGAGGCAAAGATCGTGGAAGGAGAAATCTGGGTGCGCGGCAGCAGCGTCATGCAGGGCTACTATCATATGCCCGAGGAGACGGCGGATGCGCTGGAGGACGGCTGGCTGAAGACCGGCGATCTGGGCTATGTGGATGAGAACAATTTTCTCTTCCTGACCGGGCGGAAAAAGAACCTGATCATCACCAAAAACGGGGAGAATGTTTCTCCGGAGGAGCTGGAAAATAAAATCGGCGAGCACCGCCTGGTTCAGGAGATCCTGGTTCAGGAAAAAGACGGTCTGATCGAGGCGGAGATTTATCCCGATTACGACTACGCGAAGAAAAAGCGGATCAAAGATATCCCGGCGGCGCTTCAGGAAATTGTCGACGATTACAACAAGGGAACCCCGGCTCATAAGAAGGTGTACGGGCTGAAAGTCCGGGAGACGGAGTTCGAAAAGACGACGTCGAGGAAGATCAAAAGGAAGCAGAGCCAGAGTTAATCATATAAGGGTTGCTGCTCAGAAGCTGAAAGAGCTGGAAATAGAATCCTATAAAAGAACCGCCATCTGCAAAACGCAGATGGCGGTTTTCGATTAGATACAATCTGATAAAATTACTTTACTCCGCGATGTACGGCATAAGTGCCAGATGGCGGGCTCTCTTGATCGCAACGGTAATCGCGCGCTGATGCTTTGCGCAGTTGCCGGTGATTCTTCTCGGAAGGATTTTGCCTCTCTCGGAGACATATCTCTTTAATTTGTTGACATCTTTGTAGTCAATCACATTGTCCTTGCCGCAGAACACGCAGACTTTTTTTCTTCTGCGTCCGCCGCCTCTCCGTTTCATCGGAGCATCGCTTCTTCTCTCTTTATCGTAAGCCATGATTGTTTACCTCCTGATCTGATTAATTCCAGGGAAGCTCTTCGTCAATCCCGTCCGGAATATTCATAAATCCGTCGCTGACCGCCTGACTCGGTTCCGGCCGGCTGTTTGCCGGTGTGAAACCGCTCATGCCGGTATTGGCGGCACTTGCGTTTTTGCTCTCACAGAACTCGTGGTCTTCCACGATGACGTCGGTGGTGTATACCTTCTGTCCGTCACGGTTCGTGTAGCTTCCGGTCTGAATTCTGCCGGTGATGGCAATCTTCATACCTTTGCGCAGATACTTCTCCGCGAACTCCGCCTGCTGGCGAAACGCCACGCAGCCGATAAAATCAGCGGTCTGCTGGCCGTCATTGCTGTCCCGGCGTCCCCTGCGGTCTACTGCCAATGTGTATCTGGCAATCGCCATCGACTGATCATTCTGCGAATAACGGATCTCGGGATCTCTGGTTAAGCGTCCCATCAATATAACTCTGTTCATAAAAACCCTCTTTCCTTCTCTTATGCCTCGTCTTTTCTGACGATCAGGAATCGAAGTACGTGATCCATGATGCGGACGCGACGCTCGATCTCTGCCGGAGCTTCGCCGGGCGCATCGAACTGGATGAAGTAGTAGAAGCCTTCGGGCATTTTCTGGATTTCATAAGCCAGCTTTTTCTTGCCCCAGTCCTCGACTTCTGTCACAGTACCGCCGAACCGCTCGATCAATCCTTTTGCGGCTTCAACAACGGCTGTTCTGTCGTCATCCTCGATCTTGGCACTCACAATCAATGCTAATTCATACTTGTTCATGCTAATCTTACCTCCTTTTGGTCTAATGGCCCTCTGTTTTTCGTCCGAGAGCAAGGAACTGTATATCACGAGACCTCATAATAGCATAAATTTATGAATTGAGCAAGAAAAAATTACAATTTTTTATCATCCGCTTTTCGCAGCCCGCGAGTGTTCTTTTCCACCAGAGTCCGCGACACCATCACCATGTGCCCGCAACCCTGACATTTCAGGCGGAAGTCGGCGCCGACCCGGAGAATCTCCCATTCGAAACAGCCGCAGGGATGCTTTTTTTTCAGTTTGACGATGTCGCCGACTGTGTATTGGTATGCCATCCCTTATACCTCCAGCTGCGCAAAGACTTTGCCGATGGAATCCTGAATCAGCAGATTGGCCCGCCGGTCCATGGGGGTGGCGGATTTGTTTACCAGGACGAGTTTGTTTCCGCGGTAATAGTCGATCAGTCCCGCGGCAGGGTAGACGGCGAGGCTCGTCCCGCCGATGATGAGGATATCTGCCTGACTGATGTAGTAAATGGAATCTTCAAGCGTCTGGGAATCCAGGCCTTCCTCATAGAGTACTACATCCGGCTTGATTTGTCCGCCGCAGTCGCAGAAGGGGACGCCGTCCATGTCTTTGATCTGGCGGGCGTTGTACAGTTTGCCGCATTTTCTGCAGTAATTGCGGTGCACGCTGCCGTGAAGTTCCAGAACTGTCCTGCTGCCGGCCGCCTGGTGAAGGCCGTCGATATTCTGTGTGATTACAGCTTTCAGCTTTCCGGCTTTTTCAAGTTCCGCCAGCTTTAAGTGGGCAGCGTTCGGCTTCGCGTCAAGTTCCAGCATTTTGTCGCGGTAGAAGCGGAAAAATTCATCTGTTCTTTCCATATAAAAGGTGTGGCTTAAAATGGTCTCCGGCGGATAATCATATTTTTGATTATACAGGCCGTCCACACTGCGGAAATCGGGAATGCCGCTCTCCGTGGAGACGCCGGCGCCGCCGAAAAAAACGATGTTATCGGATTCTTTTACCCATTGCTTTAATTGATCGACAGAATTCATAAATTTTTCACACCTTTCATATATAATTACCCATATTTTAAATTTGTACTTCCTGTTTTGCGGTTTCCGGGATCGCAAATGCGAATGAGAGCATTCGATTTTCAATCATTTCTATCCTTTGTATCATAGCATATTTTTGCCGGGAGTCACAGCTTTAAAAAAGAAGTTGACTTATTTTTTGTATGTAATTATTATAGTTTGCGTGAGTTTTTGTAAAATCAGGAAATAGATAATGTAAAGTGGAATGAAAAAGAGAAAAGAGGTAGCGTAAAGATGCATTTTGAACTGGCAGGAAAAAAGGTGCGGATACTTGCAGCAGCGGTAACCGCATTTATCATTATTTTTGTGGCAGTCAATTATCGGTTGTATCTGGATCCGGAGCTGGATCTTGCCCATGGCTATGCGTTGTTTATTGTGTCGCTGGTCTGCGCGGTTGGTGCCGGTCTGCTGATTGCCGTAAAAGCATGGGTAGATGAGAAATACAAGATGCTTGCCAATACGGTTTTGTTTTTTGTTATGCCCATCTTCTCTATGCAGATGGTGGAGTGTTTTAACAGTAAGTTTATCTGGAACTTTTCCGTAAAGACCGGATTGGCCAATTATATGGTATATCTGGTGTTTTATCTGATTTTTTATCTGATCACGGGAAGATACCATATGACGGGACTGATTGTGAACATCGCGCTTTATGTGTGGTCGCTGATCAATTATTTTGTCGAGCTGTTTCGCGGAACGCCGTTTATCCCCTTTGATCTTGTGACAATCGGCACCGGTATGGAGGTTGCGGACGGATATACCTATGAACTTTCCTGGAATCTTATCCTGGGATCGATTCTCTTTTTCCTGGTTTACCTGTTCAACAAGCGCAGTGTTAATATGAAGCCGCGGAAGCTGAAGTTCAAGCTGCTTTCAAAGTTCGCGGCAGCGGGTTATCTGGCGGTCGTTCTGCTAACGTTCTTTTTTACGGACTTTTCCACGAATGTGGGTTATAAGCCGGATTTCTGGAACCAGGCCAGAGGCTATCATAAGACAGGCTCCTTCTTTAATTTCTGCCTGAATACAAAGTATCTGATTGTTCAGAAGCCTTCCGGTTATAACGCGGAGGAGATTGAGGATACGGTGTATGAGGTCCTTGAGGAGGCCGGTGTGGATCCGGACAGCGACACTTCTACTAATTTGCTTACCGGTGAGAATGATTATACTGCTTCCACTGACGGAGAGTACCCGAATATTATCTTTATCATGAATGAATCATGGGCGGATCTGGGGAATCTGGGAGATCTGGAAACCAATGAGGATTACATGCCGTTTATTCACAGTCTGACAGAAAATACGATAAAAGGTTATGTGACAGTACCGGTTTTCGGCTCGGGAACCAGCAACAGTGAATATGAGGCGCTGACGGGAAATTCCATATCATTTTTGCCGGCCGGCTGTAATGTGTACCAGTCCTATTTAAATAATGAGACGCCGTCTCTGGTATCCACGCTTTCGACTTTAGGTTATTCTCTGACGGCGTATCACCCTTATTACGGAGCCGGGTGGAACCGGGAAAGTGTTTATCCGTTGCTGGGATTTGATGATTTTATCAGCATTGAGGACTTCATTGACGAGGATATTATTGAGACTTATAAGTCGAATTCGAATGTGTTAGAATACCAGCAATTGCTGGAGGAGCGTTATGAAGACGGCGATGAGATGCTGCTGCGCCGCTTTATCAGTGATTCCTACGATTATTCGATGGTGGAGGATATGTATGAGAGCCGGGATGAAGATGAACCGTTTTTTGTCTTTAATGTGACGATGCAAAATCACGGCGGGTACACGGTTTCTTATTCCAATTTCTATCAGAAGATTTATACGACGAACCTGTCGACCTCCTATACAAAAGCCAACCGTTATCTTTCTCTGGTGTATGAGACGGATGCTGCCTTTGAGGAACTGTTAGAGTATTACTCGAATGTGGATGAACCGACGATTATCTGCATGTTCGGCGACCATCTGCCCTCGATTGAGGACGAGTTTTATGAAGAACTTTTGGGGGTGGACAGCCTTGATAATCTGACGACGGAGCAGGAGCTGAGCCGCTATGAGATTCCGTTTGTGATCTGGGCAAATTATGATATTGAGGAAGCGGAAGTGGATTCCATCAGTGTTAACTATCTTTCCACCTTGCTTTCTCAGGTGGCGGGGCTTCCTCAGACACAGTATAATAAGTACCTTTCGGTTCTTTATCAGACGATGCCGGTGATCAGTTCGGTGGGATATGTTGATGCGGAGGGGACGGTTTATGCCTCGGGTGAAAGTACACCGTATGATGACCTTCTGCTGCAGTACAGTCAGATTGCATATAACTCTCTGCTGGATTCGGAGAATAAGGCAGATTCCGTATTTTATCTGGGTGAATAAAGGTATCGCCGGAGTGCAGGACAGAAAAATGAAAAATGTGATTTGGAAAGGGTTCTGATTCGGAACCCTTTCTTTTTTTGGCCCGAAATTAGGGTTTGCTAACTAAAGAAAGAAAAACCTTTTCAGTTCAGATAAATTATGATATACTACACCGTAAGTGATTTTAATCGGGCGGAGAGCAACTATGGGATCCAATGTCAGGCTGAAAGGAAAGCTGAAAAAATACATTACACTTCCGCTGTGGCTGACGATCTTGTTCGCGGCGCTGGCTGTTGGGATTTGTTTCGCGGATCACAGGGCAGGATTGTGGTGCGTGCTGTTTGTTGCGGTATATTTTATTGCTGCATTTGTTTTTTACCGAAGATGCAGATCAGTGGTTTTAAATGAGATGATTGATTTCGCGACGCACTACGGAACGGTGCAGCGGCGTCTCCTCGAAGAGTTTGAGGTTCCGTATGTGATTCTTGATCAGAATGCGAAGCTGATGTGGATGAACCGTCAGTTTTGTGAGATCAGCGGGAAACCGAAGAATTATCACTCGTCTGTCACGGCTGTTTTCCCACAGATTACAAAGGAAAAGATAAACAAAGAGAAACAGCTTAGCGTTCAGGTCAGCAGGGAAGGCCGGATTTATCGTGCCAGTATCGGCAGGATTGATTTCGCCGGAATGATTGAGAAGAGTACCGGTTTAGAGAGCGGTGAGAAGGATCAGTTTCTGACAATCGTGTATCTTTTTGACGAGACGCTGCTCCATCAGTATCAGCAGGAAAAGCTGGATATGCAGATGGTTCCGGCTCTGGTCTATATCGATAACTATGAAGAAGTCCTGGAGAGTCTTGAGGAGGTTAAGCAGTCTCTTCTGGTCGCCCTGGTAGACCGTAAGGTGAACAAGTATTTTGCCGGGCAGGGAGGCCTGGTGAAGAAGACGGAAAACGACAAATATTTTATTGTTTTTCCGCATAAATCGCTGGCAGTGATGTCGGAGGATAATTTCAGCCTTCTGGAGGATGTCAAATCCCTGAAGGTGGGCAATGAGATGTCCGTTACCCTGAGCATGGGCATCGGCGACGTGGGCAGCGATTATGCGAAGAACTACGGTTATTCCCGCATGGCGATTGATCTTGCGCTTGGCCGCGGCGGCGATCAGGCGGTGGTAAAGACCAGAGAAAAGACATACTATTATGGCGGAAGCAGCCGTCAGGTGGATAAGACGACGCGGGTTAAGGCGAGGGTAAAAGCGCTGGCGCTCCGTGAGATCATGATCAGTAAGGACAAGTTCTATGTCATGGGGCATCATATTTCAGATATTGATTCCCTGGGCGCGGCAGTCGGTATTTTCTGCGCGGCCAGACAGCTTGGAAAGCGTGCGCAGATTGTTCTTGACACGGTTAATACGACATTGCGGCCGTTCCGGGATTGCTTTGTGCCCGAGAAGGGGTATCCCGAAGATATGTTTATTTCCAGTGAGGACGCGCTGGAAGAAGTAACGGCCCAGACGGCACTGATTGTGGTAGATACCAATCGGCCTTCTTATACAGAGTGCCCGGAGCTTCTTGCAAAAGCCCGGACGATCGTGGTTTTTGATCATCACCGTCATGGTGAGGAGGTTATAAAGAATACGGATCTGTCTTATATTGAGCCGTATGCATCCTCCGCCTGTGAGATGATCGCAGAAGTGTTACAGTATTTTGATGAGGATATTAAGCTCTCTTCTACAGAAGCGGACGCAATCTATGCCGGTATTCTGGTAGATACCAATAATTTTATGTCAAAGACCGGTGTGCGGACTTTTGAGGCTGCGGCGTATCTGCGGCGGTGCGGAGCGGAGACCACACGTGTGCGTAAGATGCTGCGTAATGATATAAATGCTTATAAGGCCAGGGCGGAAGCCATTCGCCACGCGGAAGTTTACCGGGGGGTTTATGCGATCAGCATCTGCCCGGCAGATAATATCGAGAGCCCTACCGTGGCCTGCGCGCAGGCGGCCAATGAGCTGCTGAATATTACCGGGATCAAGGCGTCGTTTGTTCTGACTGAGTATAAGGGAAAGATTTATATCAGCGCGCGATCCATTGATGAGATCAATGTCCAGCAGATCATGGAGCGTCTGGGCGGAGGCGGACATTTGAATTCTGCGGGGGCGCAGCTTACCGGCTGTACGCTTCTGGAAGCCAGACGGACGATTGAGAATACGCTAAGCGAGATTCTTGATAGAAAGTAACCGTGATGTGAATCATCATAATATTATTAGGAGGAGAAAGATGAAGGTTATATTACTTCAGGATGTAAAGTCTCTTGGAAAAAAGGGTGATATTGTTACTGTCAGTGACGGTTATGCAAGGAATGTGATCCTTGCCAAAAAACAGGGTGTGGAGGCGACTCCGAAGAACCTGAATGATTTGAAACTCAGGAATCAGCATGCTGCGAAGGTAGCCGAGGAGCAGCTGGAGCAGGCCAGGGCGTTGGCAAAGGAGCTGGAAGACAAGTCTGTGGAAGTGAAGATTCGCGCCGGCGAGGGCGGGCGTACCTTCGGCTCCGTTTCCTCAAAGGAGATTGCGGCGGCGGCGAAGGAACAGTTAAATCTTGAGATCGATAAGAAAAAAATGGTGCTGCCGGAGCCCATCAAGGCGCTGGGGACCTATGAGGTTACACTAAAGCTTCACGCAAAAGTGACGGGGACGCTTCGCGTTCGGGTGACTGAGGCGTAAGGCCGTTTGCAAAAGAGAGAAAGATGAGGGCGTACCATGGAGGAAGAACTGATAAAGCGGATTATGCCCCATAGTCTGGAAGCAGAACAGTCCGTGATCGGTTCCATGATGATGGACCGGGATGCCATCCTGACTGCGTCGGAGATGCTTGTAAAAGAGGACTTTTATCATCAGCAATACGGCATTCTGTTTGAGACAATCACAGAGCTTTTTAACAGCGGAGCAGCTGTAGATATGATTACTCTTCAGAATCGGCTCCGTGAGAAGAACGTTCCACCGGAGATCAGCAGCCTGGAATATGTGGCAGATTTGATCACTGCGGTGCCTACCTCGGCAAATGTTCGGTATTACGCGCAGATCGTACAGGACAAATCGATTCTTCGCAAGCTGATTCGGACAAATGAGGAGATTGCAGATGCCTGCTATCTGGGGCAGGATAGTCTGGAAACCATATTGGATGATACGGAGAAGCGGATTTTTCAGCTGCTTCAGAGCAGAATGGGCGGCGACTATGTGCCGATCAGAGATATTGTTCTTCAGGCGCTGGATCGGATTGAGCAGGCTTCGCGCACGCAGGGCACCGTTACCGGTATACCTACCGGTTTTGTGGATCTTGATTATCGCCTCTCCGGACTACAGAATTCTGACCTGATTTTGCTGGCTGCGCGGCCGTCTATGGGCAAGACGGCGCTGGCTTTGAATATTGCCCAGTATGTGGCTTTCCATGAGAATATGGCGGTTGCGATTTTCAGTCTCGAGATGTCCAAAGAGCAGTTGGTGAACCGCCTGTTTTCGCTGGAGTCGCGGGTAGATGCCCAGCAGCTTCGAACCGGAAATCTGTCGGATACCGACTGGGAGAAGCTGATTGAGGGAGCCGGAACGATCGGCAATTCGAAGCTGATCCTTGACGACACCCCGGGCATTACTGTTTCGGAGCTTCGAAGCAAATGCAGAAAATATAAGCTGGAGCATGATTTAAAACTGGTGATTATTGATTATCTGCAGCTGATGTCGGGGTCAAAGAAGACCGATTCAAGGCAGCAGGAGATTTCCGATATTTCCCGTGCGTTAAAGCAGATTGCCAGAGAACTTCAGGTGCCTGTGATCGCGTTATCCCAGCTTTCCCGCCAGGTAGAACAGCGTCCCGATCACAGACCGATGCTTTCCGACCTGCGTGAGTCCGGGGCAATCGAGCAGGATGCCGATGTAGTTATGTTTATTTATCGTGATGATTATTATAATAAAGATTCGGAGAACAAAGGTATTGCGGAAGTGATTATTGCCAAGCAGAGAAACGGCCCGGTCGGGACAGTGAACCTGGTGTGGCTGCCGCAGTACACAAAGTTTGCAAATCTGGAAAAATAAAAGGGGGTGTTTTTATGCAGATACATCAGTCAGCAGAAGATTATCTGGAGTGTATTTTAAAACTGAGTAAAGTTCGTCCGGTGGTTCGTTCCATTGACATTGCTACAGAGATGAATTATTCCAAGCCGAGTATCAGTATCGCGATGAAGAATCTTCGCCTGAATGGTTATATTAATGTGGATGATTGCGGATTTATTACACTGACCGATGCGGGGATGGAGATTGCTGCAAGCATCTATGAACGGCATTTACTTTTTAAAAAATGGTTTGTTTTCCTCGGCGTAGATGAAAAGATTGCGGAGGAGGATGCATGCAGGATTGAACATACACTGAGTGCGGAGACGTTTGCTGCGCTGAAAAAGCATATCAATTGTGTGATGGAGGGGAATTGCGGGGAAAATGCAAGTTGCGTATCAAAATGATTCAATGGCAATTTGCTGTGGTAACGTACAAAATTTCATACAATCTGTGTGTATGAGACAAAAAAACCTTGCGGTATTTGGGTTCCTGTAATAAAATAATACCATTGGTGTATATATCTATGAATCTAAGGAGGATACGATCATGAATTATGTTGATGAGGTACTTGCAAAAGTAAAAACAAAAAATGCTTCCGAGCCTGAGTTCCTGCAGGCTGTTGAGGAAGTGCTTGAGTCCATCCGTCCGGTGGTTGACGCGAATGAGGATCTTTACAGAAAAGAAGCGATCTTAGAGCGCATTACAGAGCCGGATCGTCAGTTGAAATTCCGTGTGTCATGGGTAGATGATAACGGCCAGGTGCAGGTTAATACCGGATACCGTGTGCAGTTTAACAATGCGATCGGACCGTACAAAGGAGGACTTCGCCTGCATCCGTCAGTATATCTTGGCATTATTAAGTTCCTTGGTTTCGAGCAGATTTTCAAGAATTCCCTGACCGGCCTTCCCATCGGCGGCGGCAAGGGCGGTTCTGATTTCGACCCCAAGGGAAAGTCTGATCGTGAGATCATGGCATTCTGCCAGAGCTTTATGACTGAGCTTTGCAAATACATTGGTGCAGATGTTGATGTTCCGGCCGGCGATATCGGGACCGGCGCTCGTGAGATCGGATATATGTTCGGCCAGTATAAGAGAATCAGAGGATCCTTCGAAGGCGTTCTGACCGGTAAAGGTCTGACATACGGCGGATCGCTGGCACGTACGGAAGCTACCGGTTACGGCCTGATCTATATTACGGAGGAACTGTTAAAGAGCCATGGACAGGATATGGCCGGAAAGACCTGTGTGGTATCCGGTTCCGGTAATGTTGCGATTTACGCAATTCAGAAGGCGCAGCAGCTTGGCGCAAAGGTTGTGACCTGCTCGGATTCTACCGGTTGGGTATATGATCCGGAAGGGATTGATGTCGCTCTTCTGCAGGAGGTTAAGGAAGTAAGACGTGCCCGTCTGACTGAGTATGCAGCTGCAAGACCCAGCGCAGAGTACCATGAGGGACGCGGTGTCTGGGCGATCAAGTGTGATATCGGTCTTCCCTGCGCAACACAGAATGAACTGCTTCTGGATGATGCGAAACAGCTGGTTGCAAACGGCGTGACTGCAGTTTGCGAGGGTGCGAATATGCCGACGACTCTGGAAGCTACCCAGTATCTGCAGGAGAATGGCGTATGGTTTATTCCGGGTAAGGCTGCTAATGCAGGCGGCGTTGCGACATCCGCTCTGGAGATGTCTCAGAACAGCGAGCGTTTAAGCTGGACATTTGAAGAAGTGGATTCCAGACTGAACCGCATCATGGTTGATATCTATCATAACATTGATGATGCTGCGAAACGTTACGATAAGGAAGGCGACTATGTAGCAGGCGCCAATATCGCCGGCTTTGAGAAGGTCGCAGAAGCGATGCTTGCGCAGGGTGTATGCTGATATTCCTGTTAAAAATGCATAATTATATGTGAAAAAAGAATAGGGTTTTTTATAAAATAACGATTTAAAAAAATGTGCTTGTCAAATTGACGGATTTACGCTAAATTATAAAAGTGTACAAACGGAGGTTAAGTGAAGATGAGCAGACAGAAGGTTGTGATTGGCGATCTTGCCGGAAAATATGAGAATCCCATTGCTGAGCTGGTTCGTGCAGCCTGCCAGTTTACCAGTACGATCATTCTGGAGGATGAGACACATCGGGTGAATGCAAAGAGCATTATGGGCATTATGGCTTTCAGCCCGGTCCAGGGGAAGTCGATCTGTGTGGAAGCAAGCGGCAGCGATGAAGAGGAGGCCGTGCAGTCAATGGCAAAGTTTTTGCTTTGCGCAGAGTAACCGGCAGTTCAGTAGATAAAACGAAAGGAAGCATCGAGTGAATCGATGCTTCCTTTTTTCGTGTGCGCCCGGCGGGCACATGTTTCTAATCAATGTCATCCAGCTCCTGTTTGTTGTTGTAAGCCCGCACCACTTCTTTGATACGATTATAAGGGTTTAACAGGTCGCTGATAGAGGCTTCATGGTTCAGCGTGTCAATAATATAGGCAATATACTTGGCCATGTCGCAGGAGATGTAATAGGGTCTTGATAAAAGCTCCGGAGACTGGTAGGTCAGGTTGGTTGTCACCACCCGGTAAATCAGCCCTTCCTCGACGGCTTTGTCGAATTTTGCCAGACCGTTGGTGAAGAGACCGAAGGTAGCGATTACAAAAATCCTGCCTGCATTTCGCTTTTTCAGCTCTCTGGCAACATCAATCATACTTCCGCCGGATGAGATCATATCATCAATGACCCAGACGTCTTTTCCGTTCAGAGAGGAGCCCAGAAACTCATGCGCGACAATGGGGTTCATGCCGTCTACGACGCGGCTGTAATCTCTGCGCTTATAAAACATGCCCATATCTACGCCCAGGACACTGGCCATAAAGACGGCTCGCTCGGTGGCGCCCTCGTCCGGGCTGATGATCATCAGATGGTCATTATCCACTTTGATATCCGGGCAGGAGCCGAGGATACCCTTTACAAACTGGTAGGCCGGCTGTACCGTTTCAAAACCGCTTAAGGGAATGGCATTTAAAACACGAGGATCATGGGCGTCGAAGGTGATAATGTTGTCTACTCCCATGTTGACCAGCTCTTTCAGAGCAAGCGCACAGTCCATGGATTCTCTTGCTGTACGGCGGTGCTGGCGGCTTTCATAGAGGAAAGGCATAATAACAGTAATGCGTTTGGCACGGCCGCATGCGGCAGCAATTACACGTTTTAAATCCTGGTAATGGTCATCCGGGGACATGTGATTCTCCTGGCCGTAAAGCTTATAAGTCAGGCTGTGATTGGTGACATCTACGAGAATAAACAGGTCATGGCCGCGAATGCTCTCTTCTATCCGTCCCTTTGCTTCGCCGCTGCCGAAACGGGGGCAGGAAGCCTCGATAATATAGGAATCACGCATATATCCCTGGAAGGTAATATCATTTTCATGTTCATGCTGGCGAATGGTCCGCCACCGAACCAGATGTTTATCGACTGCTTCTCCGAGTTCCCTGCAGCTTTCCAGCGGAATAATGCCGAGGGAGCCGGCGGGGATTGAATTCAGATTTCGTTTGTCATCATGCATTTGGGGTAAATCCTCCTTAGAATGTTTTTTGTATCCTGATATCTTTTCCAAACAGGTGCAGCAGCAGGAAATTGCTGGTGATCCTGGAAAAAACGCGCTCAGAGTAGATCGCTGCGATATCTTTGAGATCCAGATTAGTGGATATAAGAGTTGCCTTCCGGCGCAGGATCCGTTCATTCAGACACACAAAAAACTGGGACGAGGTGAACGAATTCGTCATCTCCGTACCCAGATCGTCAATGATGAGCAGATCACAATCAAAGATATTGCGATAGTCTGATGCCGACGCCGCATCTCTGCCGAATGCGTGTTGTGCCAGTCGGTCAAAAAGCTCATGGGCAGAAAAATAAATCACGGAATGCCCGCTGTCCAGAAGCTCCTTTGCAATACAGTGGGAGAGAAAAGTCTTCCCTACCCCCGTATCTCCGAAGAGCAGTATGTTCTGGTATTCCGTGTCAAAATTATGTACGAACTGCCTGCATTTTGTGTAGGCGTTCTGTGCAGCCGTACGGGAGGAAATTTCCTCATCCGGGCTATACAGTTCACTGGTATAATAATCAAAAGAAAAGTTTTTAAAATTCTCTTCTTCCAGTATGGATGAGAGGTTCGACTGGGTGTAAACCAGATCGATCGCCGCCTGTGTCAGACAGTGGCATCTGCGGTTCCCGATATATCCGGTATCCTGACAGTCCGGGCATTCAAAAGGCGGCTCAAAATAGTCTGCAGGATACCCAAGGGAGAGAAGCAGGTCTGTTTTTTGGGCAGTGAGAGCTGCAATTTCCTCCCCTGCGCCGGAAAGGGCATGTGTATCGCCGTTTAACAGCCGGCGTGCCCGGGACACACTTTGATGAGCGATCTGCGCATCCAGATCAGCCATTCGGGGAGATAGCGCTGCAATCTCCTTCTTCCGATCTTCGATGAGATGCCTGCGGCGAAGCTGTCTGTCCTGATAAGACCGCATGATTTCGTCATACTGTGTGTTGGTAAGAGACATGTGAACTCCTTATTTTAATGAATTCTGAACGAGGCGTTTCTGAATTTCATCGTAGTTGTTTTCCCGCTGCTTAAAATTGATAAAGCGGTTCGGTGTGCCCGACGCGCTGCCTACGGCCCGCTTTGTGCGCTGCCCCTGTGTCTGGCGGAAAGCGTCGTCTGATTTTTGAACGTCTGCCAGAGTATGTATGTTCTGTGTCTGCCAGGACTTCAGTATAGAATTAGCATATCCGAAGCTGGGCTCATGGATGGCTCGAATGGTGCGCGTGCAGGCTTCTCCGATCATTTCCGCGGAAAAACCAAGAGAGTCGCTCCATTGTTTTACATAATCCATCTCTGAGGGAACCAGATTGCGTCCGCGGATACCGAAAGCTTTCATAACGGTGCAGTAGACAGCCGAAGTCTGGTTAGCATATGTTCTGGCATCCTCTGCTGTATGAATCCCCTTTTCCGCATATTCTTCCGCAATCTTCTGCATGTAATGCAGGCTGGTGTGGCCCTTGGCTACGCTGTTCTCAATGAGAAACTCAATGAGCTCCGCGGAAAATCCCAGCTCATCATACCAAAAGAAAATCGTGTTTAAGTCAGAATGATTCAGCGTCCTTCCGAGGTACTGCTCCGCAATAAAGAGCAGTTCTCTGGTATCTTCCTTCTCGCAGAAGGCCTGAAGATCGTCGGCAGAGTGGTCAGGCGAGGCTGTTTTTGTTGCCCGGATGAACTGGCTGGCTGTGTCAGAGGGGACCTTTGCCGGCTGTTCATTTGCCGTGTGATCCGTCAGAAAACAAATGCCGGACAGATTCCGGCTGCTGTCGTATTCCAGACGAAACAAATGCAGCTTTTCCCAGTATCTCAATGCGCGCAAAACGTCCCGCTCGGTACAGTTAAAGTGGTCAGCAATCTGAGACAGTGAAAAACTGCACTCGAGCCGGCTGAGGCTTCGCAGCAGATAAAGATAAATCTTGACATATTCGCCATTGGCCTGTGCCATATACTCGTCAATGAAGCTGTTCGGAACAGCCGTAACAGCCTGTGACTGTTCATTATATATTGAAATCTTCGACATACAAATCTCTCTCTCTTTCGCCTCAAAGTATAGCACAGGACGTGAAAAAAGAGAAGGAAAAGATACCCACAGATTTCCGTGGAAAACTAGTTGGACTCCCGTGGATATCGTGGAAAACAATGTGCAAAAAGAAAGTTAATCTGCGAATAAAACGGATCTTTTTGTGCGATATTTTCCGGAAAAGCTTAATTGTCTGTCAAAAGATCTTCTCCCACGCGGTAAATATCCCCGGCTCCCATAGTTATCAACAAATCTTTGTGCAAAGAATTTTTGATAATGAAATTTTCGATGGCTTTAAAGTTTGGAAAGTAGTAACTCCTGGTACCTCGTTTTTGAATCTCCGCGGCCAGATCTTCCGAGCGGATTCCCAGTGTATCCGTTTCTCTTGCAGCATATACATCTGCCAGGATGACTACATCTGCGAGGGAAAGCGCATCGGCGAACTCATTCCAGAAGGCCTTAGTCCGCGTGTAGGTGTGCGGCTGGAACACACATACAATGCGGCCGTGAGGATAGTTTTTGGCCGCAGTCAGGGTAGCCCGGATCTCTGTAGGATGATGTGCGTAATCATCAATGACGGTGACACCGTTGAAAGTTCCCTTGTACTCAAAGCGGCGTGCGGTTCCTCCAAAAGAGGAAAGTCCCCGGATGATGATATCATCGGAAAGGCCGGCTTCTTTTGCAAAAGCAATCGATGCCAGCGCGTTTGCGACATTGTGGCTGCCCGGTACATGAAGTGTGACATAACCGCCTTTCTGACCCCGGCAGATCCAGGTGAAGGAGGCACAGGCTTTTTCATCGAAGGTAATGTCTGCTGCGGTATAATCTTCCGACCCTTTTATGCCGAATGTTACCACACGGCGGTCAATGTCTGCAGTGATTTCTTCCGGAGCGTCAACGGCGCTGTTTAAGATTACCGTGCCGCCATCCAGAGTACCTGAGGCAAATTGATGAAAGGAACGGCGGATGTCATTCAGATCCTTAAAGAAGTCCATGTGATCTTCTTCTATATTAAGGATGATACTGTAGCGGGGATGGAAATTCAGAAAGCTGTTAGTATATTCACAGGCTTCTGTCAGAAAAACTTCTGATCCGCCGACTCGGATGTTGCCGCCGATGGCATCCAGCATTCCGCCCACGGAGATGGTGGGATCCGCATCTGCGGCCAGGAGAATATGCGCGATCATCGAAGTCGTTGTAGTCTTGCCGTGTGTTCCGGAAACGGCAACAGACTTCGTATAATTATCCATAAGCTGTCCGAGAAACTGCGCACGGCTCAGCATGGGGATGCCGGCTGCCTGCGCCGCGCTCCACTCCGGATTATCCGGATGAATCGCGGCAGTATATACGACCAGATCGATGTCATCTGTAATATTCTCCGCCTTTTGCCCGATCAAAATCACTGCGCCATGCGCCTTCAGCCGCTCTGTAAGATCCGACGCCTTATTATCCGAGCCGGAGACAGAAAATCCCTCTTTCAAAACAATCTCCGCCAGCCCGCTCATGCTGATCCCGCCGATGCCGATAAAGTGAATATGAATCGGCCTGTTAAAATCTATTCTATACATGTTCGTATCCTTCCTTTTCACAATCTTAGCTGTATGTTTCCATAGGATTTGAATTTTAGTTTTTCATAACCGTCCGAAGCAATCTTCCTCTTCAGTATACCAAAACGGAGGAAATTGTAAAGTGCCTGTTGCGCGAACAGTCCCCTTAGTGATACAATAAAAATCACTTTGTTGAAAGGAAAAAAACCATGTTTTTAATCGTCGGACTGGGAAATCCCACGGAAAAATATGAAAAGACCCGTCACAATGTAGGCTTTGATGTGATTGACGCGCTGGCAGACCGTTATGATATTCGGGTGTCTGTAAAAAAGAGCCGGGCACTTTGCGGGAGCGGCGTGATCGAAGGGCAGAAGGTGCTTCTGGCCAAACCGCAGACCTTTATGAACTTAAGCGGTGACAGTGTGTCCCGGCTTCTGCAGTTTTATAAGTTGGATCCGGAGAAAGAACTGATCGTGGTTTTTGATGATATCAGTCTGTCCCCGGGCAATATTCGGGTGCGCAGATCCGGTAGTGCCGGCGGCCATAACGGCGTCAGGGATATTATTGCGAAGACCGGGTCGGACCAGTTTGCCCGGGTGAGAGTCGGTGTTGGGGAGAAGCCCGCTGACGGCGATCTGGTCAATCATGTGCTGGGACATTTTTCCGCGAGTGACCGCAGGCTGGTAGACGAGGCGATTGCCGATGCGGCAAGCGCTGTCAGCCTGATGGCAGCCGGAAAGATTGATGAGGCAATGAACCGGTATAACAGGAAAAAGTATGAGTAAAGCAAGTTACTGTGAATAGTAACCATACAGTATAGAAGGAAGACTGGGAGTCTTGGGATGAAGGCTTTTTTAGAACCCCTGAAGGGTCTGGCAGATTTTACGGAGCTGGAGCGCGCAATGTCCCGTGAGCGAGGCGTTTACAGTGCTGCAGGATGTACGGACGCACAAAAACCGCATATTATTTATGGATTAAACCGGGCAGAAAAAAATGGCCGGTTAATTGTCACGTTTGGCGAGCAAAAAGCCAGGGAATTGCTGGAAGCATATCGTTTTTTTGATCCGTCGGTTCTTTATTTTCCCGCAAAAGATATTCTTTTTTATCAGTCGGATATCCGGGGAAATGCGCTGACCAGAGAGCGGATGCGTGTGTACCGCGCCCTGATGGAGGAGGAAGAACCGGTTGTAATCACCACATTTGACGCACTGATGGATCATCTGGTTCCGTTTCGGGTGGTGGAAGATTCTCTGCTGCGCCTGAACCAGGGTGAGACGATTCAGCTTGGCGAGGTGCGGCGTCATCTGGTATTGATGGGATATGAATATAACTATCAGGTAGAGGAGCCGGGACAGTTTTCTGTCAGAGGAGGAATCCTGGATATTTTCCCGTTGACGGAAGATATTCCATATCGTATTGAACTCTGGGGAGATGAGATTGATTCCATTCGCGGTTTCAGTCCGGAAAGCCAGCGTTCTCTCGATGTGACGGAGACGCTGACGGTTTACCCGGCCAGTGAACTGGTTCTTGAACGGGAGCGTATGCAGCAGGGACTGGCTGCGATTGAGAAAGATGCTGAACGTCTCCAGAAGCAATTCCGAAAGGATATGAAGACAGAGGAAGCATTCCGGATTCGTCAGGCTGCGCAGAACGTCAGGGACGAACTGGAGGAGCTATCTGTCGTTCGGCAGGCGGAGAGCTATCTTACCTATTTTTATAAGGATACGATCGGCTTTCTTGATTATTTTTCCTCGGCGGCTGCCCGGCGGAGAAAATCTTTTCATATTTTTATCGATGAGCCGGTTCGCTGTATGGAAAAAGGGCGGGCAGTAGAACAGGAGTTTTCCGAAAGTATGCGGCAGCGTCTGGAAAAGGGCTATGTTTTGCCGGGACAGATGGATATGCTGACCTCTGCGGCGGAAATCTCTTCTGCGATTACCCGCTGCGGCTGTGTTCTTCTGTCTTTTCTGGAGGCGCGGACGGGAGATTTCTCCGCAAAGAAAAGCTTTTATTTTCAGGTAAAATCCGTCAACTCCTATCAGGGAAGCTTTGACCTTTTATGTAAGGATCTTGTCTGGTACAGGAAAGAAAACTACAGCGTGATTCTTTTGTGCAGCTCCCGGACGAGAGCACAGCGTATGGCGAAAGACCTGCAGGAAAACGGGCAGACGGCTTTTTACAGTGAGGACTCCGGGCGGATCGTGCAGGCCGGGGAGATCATGGTGCTTTATGGTGTGCTGAAGAAAGGCTTTGCTTATCCGGATATTCGATTTGTCGTGTTGACGGAGACGGATATTTTCGGCGCGGAAAAGAAGAAAAAAAAGCATGCAAAGTCACATGACGGGCAGCGGGTGAGCAGTTTTGAGGAATTAAAGCAGGGTGATTATGTGATTCATGAGAATCACGGCCTGGGCATTTATCGTGGAATTGAAAAGGTAGAGATCAATCACACGGTTCGGGATTATATGAAGATTGAGTATGAGGGCGGAGGGACGCTTTACACTCTGGCGACTCAGCTTGATCTGATACAGAAATACAGTTTTACGGGTGAGAAGCGGCCGAAACTGAATACGCTGGGCGGCAAAGAATGGAAAAAAACTACCGGGCGGGTAAAAAAAGCGGTTCGGGATATTGCAAAGGATATGGTGGAGCTCTATGCGGCGCGCCAGAATGCAAAAGGGTATCAATATGGAAAAGATACCATCTGGCAGCAGGAGTTTGAGGAGATGTTTCCCTATGAAGAGACAGAAGACCAGCTGAAAGCGATTGCAGAGACAAAGGCGGATATGGAGAGCACGAAGATCATGGACCGCCTGATCTGCGGAGATGTAGGCTTCGGCAAGACAGAGGTGGCGATCCGGGCGGCGTTTAAAGCGGTTCAGGAGAATAAGCAGGTGGTCTTTCTGGTGCCGACTACCATCCTGGCACAGCAGCATTATACGAATTTTGTCCAACGGCTGAAAGATTTCCCGGTCAATGTGGAGATGGTCTGCCGCTTTCGGACGCAGGCGCAGCAGAGGGAGACCCTAAACCGATTAAAGCGGGGGCTGGTCGATATTCTGATCGGAACACATCGGGTGCTGTCGAAGGATGTGGAGTACAAAGATCTGGGACTGCTGATCATTGATGAAGAGCAGCGGTTCGGTGTGTCCCAGAAAGAGAAAATTAAACAGTTAAAAAAGACGGTAGATGTTCTCTCGCTGTCTGCGACGCCGATTCCGAGAACGCTCCACATGAGCATGATCGGTATCCGCGATATGAGCCTTTTGACCGAAGCGCCTGAGGATCGTATGCCGATCCAGACGTATGTTATGGAATATAATGAAGAAATGGTGCGGGAAGCGATTGAGCGGGAACTGGCAAGAAACGGGCAGGTTTACTATGTGTATAACAGGGTTCATACGATTGCGGAGGCGGCCGGCCGGATTGCCCGCCTGGTTCCGGATGCACAGGTTGCGTTTGCTCACGGCCAGATGAGTGAGCGGGAGCTGGAGCGGGTTATGTACCGTTTTATGAATGGGGAGATTGATGTCCTGGTTTCAACTACGATTATTGAAACCGGAATGGATATTTCCAATGTGAATACAATGATCGTTCATGACGCGGACAATATGGGACTTTCGCAGCTTTATCAGCTCCGGGGCAGAGTCGGCCGTTCCAACCGTACGGCATATGCGTTTCTGATGTATCGGCGGGACAAGATGCTGAGAGAGGTTGCTGAGAAACGTTTGTCTGCGATTCGCGAGTTTACGGAACTGGGCAGCGGAATCCGCATTACCATGAAGGATCTGGAAATTCGCGGTGCCGGCAACCTTCTGGGTGCCGAGCAGCACGGCCATATGGAAGCCGTGGGATATGAACTTTACTGTAAGATGTTAAAGGAAGCGATTCAGACGGAGCAGGGAGCCAAAGAGGAAGAGGAGTTTGAGACGGTGATTGATATCGGTATGGATGCTTATATCCCGGTCTCCTATATAGAAAATGAAGCGCAGAAGCTGGATATCTACAAGCGAATTGCGGCGATTCGTTCCGAGGAGGAAAAAGAGGAGATGCTGGATGAGCTGATCGACCGGTTCGGAGAACCGCCGCGGTCGGTGCAGGATCTTCTTTTGGCTGCGCAGCTGCGGGGGCAGGCGCATCGCCTGTATTTTACAGAGATCAAAGAGAAGAGTGACGGCATTTATTTTTACCTTTTTGAACGGGCAAAGCTGAATCCGGCAAGGATTCCTGATCTGGTAAAATATATGCAGCCTCAGCTGAGCTTTACAGCAGATCAGAAACGTCCGCACTTTGTTTATCGAAGGAATCGTAAGGATTCGGATATAATGAATACGATTCAGAGGTTTTTAGCAGCTTATCAGGAGATCTGCTTATAATTTATTCTTGCAGTGAGGGAGAAAAGAGGCTATAATCATACAAGTTATACTTGTATGTACAGGAGGAAATGATGAAATATAAAAAACGGACAGCGATATTACTCGCGGGAGTTCTCGGAGCTTCCGTGCTCGCAGGCGGATGTGGGAATCGAATAAATCAGGACGCGGTTGCCGCTACTATCGGAGACCAGGAGATTACTCTCGGCTATCTGAATTTTGTGGCTCATTATACACAGAGCAGTTATGACAGTTTACTGGTTTCCTATTATGGGGAAGATTACTGGACAAATGAGGAGTACGCGGATGACGACGGATTGACAATGGAGGATTCCGTAAAGGCGGATATCCTGGATGATGTGGAGCTGGCTTATCTGCTGGAAGCGCATATGGATGATTATGGCGTGGAGATTACGGATGAGGATATGGAAGCGATCACAGCAGCGGCTGAGGAGTTTATGTCCGATAACACGGATGAAGCGATCGCGGCCATGGGCGCCACACAGGAGTATGTGGAGGATTATCTCTATTACAGGACCGTATATTCCAGGATGGAGGAGGCGATCGGTGCGGATGCGGATGATCAGCTTTCCATTGAGGATTATACCCGCCGGACCTTCAGCTATATTGAGATTGATACAGCCGGTTATTACGACGATGATTATGAGTATGTAGAGTATACGGACGAGGAAGTCGAAGAGCTGGTTTCAACGATTGCGCTTATGGCTGTGACGGCAGCGGAGGATTTTGACGGAACAGCAGAAACATACGGATATGATGTTTCTACGTACTCTTACGGCGAAGATGAGGAGAGTGAGGATGACGGAGGATTTTGTGATGCCGTGATCGCTGCTGCAGATGCCATGTCGGAAGGCGACGTATCCGAAGCCATTGAGGGTACAGACTGTTATTATATTATCCGCCTGGACAGCGAGGATGATGAGGATGCGCAGGAAAGTGCATATGAAAGTGCGGTTTCTGACCTTCAGGATGAAATATTTACAGAAGTGACAGATGGGTATCTGGAAGAGTCTGATTTTGAAGTGGATGAGAATTTGTGGGCAAAAGTGAAGTTTTCAAAGCTGTTCACGGTTGATAATACCGAGGAAGATGAGACAAGCACCGCAGAGTAAACCGTGACATTTTGTCAGCTGACTGCATATGTTAGTATATGATGATACCGGCGGCAAAAGGTCATGATCATTCTATAGTTTCTCCTTGATATTTCAGGGGGATGTCGTTAGAATAGCGTTTTAGAAAATGAGCATAGAGGTGCGAAATGGATCAATATGTAATCAAGGGTGGAAATCCACTGCACGGTGAAGTGGAGATCGGCGGAGCAAAAAACGCAGCTCTGGCTATCCTCGCCGCAGCCGTTATGGCGGATGAGACCGTTACAATAGAGAATCTGCCGAATGTCCGGGATATCAATGTGATGATCCATGCCATTGAGAATATCGGGGCACAGGTGGATCGTGTGGATATACATACTGTCAGGATTAACGGTGCGACCATCCATGGTTTTACGGTAGATAATGAATATATACGCAAGATTCGCGCGTCTTATTATCTTTTGGGTGCGCTTCTCGGAAAATATAAAAACGCTGAGGTGGCTCTTCCGGGCGGATGCGATATCGGAAGCAGACCCATTGACCTGCATCTGAAGGGGTTTCGCGCCCTGGGAGCAGATGTAAAAATCTATCGCGGGATGGTAGCGACAGAAGCGAAAGCATTGACCGGCGCGCATATTTATCTGGACAAAGTTTCCGTGGGTGCAACGATCAATATCATGATGGCAGCTTCCATGGCAGAAGGCAGGACGACGATAGAAAATGCAGCGAAGGAACCGCATGTTGTTGATGTGGCAAATTTTTTAAACTGCATGGGTGCGAATATTCGCGGCGCCGGTACTGATGTGATCCGCATTTCAGGTGTATCCCGCCTGCATGGAGCCGAGTATTCTATTATCCCGGATCAGATTGAGGCCGGAACGTTTATGTTTGCCGCGGCGGCTACCGGCGGTGATGTTCTGGTGAAGAATGTGATTCCGAAGCATCTGGAGGCAACGACAGCAAAGCTTTTGGAGGTTGGATGCCGCGTGGAGGAGTTTGACGACGCGGTGCGCATTATTGCCTGCGGACCGCTTCGCCATACACAGGTAACGACTCTTCCTTATCCGGGTTTCCCGACAGATATGCAGCCGCAGATGGGTGTGATCCTCGGATTGTCATCCGGTACGAGCACTATTACGGAGAGTATTTTTGAAAACCGCTTTAAATATGTAGATGAGCTGGCCAAGATGGGTGCAAACATTAAAGTCGAAGGAAACATCGCTATTATTTACGGTGTGGAGCATTATTACGGAGCCAGGGTATCTGCACCGGATCTTCGGGCGGGCGCAGCACTGGTGATTGCCGGACTGGCGGCGGACGGAATTACTACGATTGATGATATTTACTATATTGAGCGCGGATATGAGGCGTTTGATGAGAAGTTCCGCAAGCTGGGCGGCGAGATGCAGAAGGTCAGCTCAGAGAAGGAGATTCAGAAATTTAAACTGAAGATTGTTTCATGATGCCGCAGGTTTGGCAGATTGCGTGTAATATCGACAGTATCGGATCGTTACAGATAAATTTATATGAAATAATTGCAAATTGGAGGAAAGATTGAGATGGAAAAATTATTATTTACTTCAGAGTCCGTGACAGAGGGACATCCCGATAAAGTCTGCGATGCCGTTTCTGATGCGATTTTGGATGCCTGCATGGCGCAGGATCCCATGAGCCGTGTGGCTTGTGAGACAGCAGCGTGCACCGGATTTGTTCTGGTTACCGGTGAGATCACGACAAAAGCGCAGCTGGACATTCCGTCGATCGTTCGTGAGACGGTAAATGAAATCGGATACAACGATGCGAAGACCGGTTTTGATGGCAATACCTGTGCGGTTATGGTGGCTCTGGATCAGCAGTCGGCAGATATCGCCATGGGTGTTGACAAGGCGCTGGAAGCGAAGGAGGGCAGCCTGACGGATGATCTTGATACAGGCGCCGGCGATCAGGGTATGATGTTCGGTTATGCGACGAACGAGACACCGGAGTATATGCCTTATCCGATTGCCCTTGCACACAAGATGGCTCTGCAGCTGACAAAGATTCGAAAAGACGGTACTTTAAGCTATTTAAGACCGGACGGAAAGACACAGGTTTCCGTAGAGTATGATAAGACAGGAAAGCCGAAGCGTCTGGAGGCGGTCGTATTATCTACGCAGCATGATGAGGATGTTACGCAGGAGCAGATTCATGAAGATATTAAGAAATATGTCTTTGATGAAATCCTTCCGCAGGAGCTTATTGATGCGGATACCCGGTTTTATATTAATCCGACCGGACGCTTTGTGATCGGCGGACCTCACGGTGATACGGGACTGACCGGCCGTAAGATTATTGTTGATACATATGGCGGCATGGCTCGTCACGGCGGCGGCGCATTCTCCGGAAAGGACTGCACGAAGGTGGACCGTTCCGCGGCATATGCAGCCCGGTACGTGGCAAAGAATCTGGTTGCCGCAGGATTGGCGGACAAGTGTGAGATTCAGCTGTCTTACGCAATCGGCGTAGCTCAGCCGACATCTGTTATGGTGGACACTTTCGGTACCGGAAAGCTTTCGGATGAGAAGATCGTGGAGATTGTAAGAGAGAATTTTGATCTTCGCCCGGCGGGAATCATCCAGATGCTGAACCTTCGCAGACCGATATACAAGGCGACAGCAGCCTATGGTCATTTCGGACGTACCGATGTGGATCTTCCGTGGGAAGCGCTGGATAAGGTAGAGGATCTTAAGAAATACCTTTAAGATTGTGAAAGTTTTATAAAATGGAGCCTGACGGCTCTATTTTTTTTTGCGGTGTGGTATCATGATGATACCAGGATAAGTGAGATAGGAAATCTCTGATTTCCGTGATCGAACTTATGCAAAGCAGCGGTTTTTACGGAGCAATCCGTGGGTATCATCATGGTTAAGAGCAGAAACAGCAGTAAAAGGATATGACGTTATGAAGCTAAAGACCCGGTTGATTCTCTCATTTTGTATACTTATAATTCTCCCCATCAGTCTGATAATGATGCTGACGTGGGGGATTTATCTGCTGCAGTCGAGGATGGAACAGCAAAATACCTATGATCTGTTTTCCGGCACACTTCAGGTCATGAATCGGTATACAGAGAGTGATTATGAAGAGATGCTGAATCTGTCTAAGACTGACCCCGGGAAGCTGGAGAGTGCGGAATATCTGGAGGCAGAGAATGCCGTACTTTCAGAAAAAAGCTCTTTTCTTATTTTTTGTAAGAATGGAGTTGTTGTTTATAACGGATATACGGGTGATGATGGATGGGATGACGAAGACTGGGCGGAAAATCTGCCTGCCTATGGGGACGCGGATGATTCCGCACGGGTCGGTTATTTTATAAACGGCGATACACAGTCTCTGATCAAGCAGGTTGATTTTACCTGTACGGATCAGGCGGAGGGAAGTATTTTTATCATTACTTCCTCGACGAGTATTCTGCCTGCGGTCCGGCGGATGATCGTGGAGTTTGCGATTTCTGTCATATTGATATTGGCGCTGACAGCCGGCCTGATGACGATCTGGATTTATCGGGGAACGATGACACCGCTTCGAACGCTGCAGGTTGCTACGAACAATATTAAAGAGGGCAATCTGGATTTTACAATTGATTATGATGAAGCGGATGAAATGGGGGATCTGTGCCGGAATTTCGAGGAGATGCGCAAACGCCTGAAGGAGTCGACTGAGGAGAAGATGCTTTCAGAGAAGGAAAATAAGGCTCTGATCAGCAACATTGCGCACGATCTGAAGACTCCGATCACGGCGGTGAAAGGCTATTCTGAAGGAATTCTGGACGGAGTGGCGGACACGCCGGAGAAGAGGGATCGTTATCTGCGTATTATATACAGTAAGGCCAATGAGATGGACAGACTTTTAAATGAGCTGACACTGTATTCTCAGATTGACACGAACCGGATCCCGTATAATTTTAACAAGATTAATGTCTCTGATTATTTTGCGGACTGTATTGATGAGATCGGGTTGGATCTGGAGACGAAGGGAATCGGCCTTTCTTATTTTAACTATGCAGATGATCAGACATTGATTATTGCGGATCCGGAGCAATTAATGAGGGTCATTAATAATATTGTCAATAATGCTGTCAAATATATGGATACCCGGAAAGGGCAGATCAATATCCGTATTAAGGATGTGGGGGATTTTATCCAGGTGGAGATCGAGGATAACGGAAAGGGAATCGCCGCCCGGGATCTGCCATATATCTTTGACCGTTTTTATCGAACCGATGCATCCAGAAATTCCGCTACCGGCGGCAGCGGAATCGGGCTTTCCATAGTAAAAAAGATCATAGAAGATCACGGCGGAAAAATCTGGGCTACAAGCAAAATCAATACGGGTACGATTATATACTTTGTATTGCGTAAATATCAGGAGGTGCAAAATGAGTAAAATTTTAATTATCGAAGATGAAGAGACCATTGCCGATCTGGAGAAGGATTATCTGGAATTGTCCGGATTTGAGGTGGAGATTGAGTATGACGGGACTCGCGGACTGGAGCGGGCGTTAAATGAAAACTTTGATATGTATATCCTGGATCTGATGCTTCCGGGAACGGACGGGTTTGAAATTTGCAAAAAGATTCGTGAGACGAAAAATATTCCGATTCTTATGGTATCCGCGAAAAAGGATGACATTGACAAGATTCGGGGATTGGGGCTTGGAGCGGATGACTATGTGACGAAGCCGTTTTCTCCGAGCGAACTGGTGGCACGGGTAAAGGCGCATCTGGCAAGGTATGACCGCCTGATCGGCAGCAACGTACAGGAAAATGATATCATTGAGATCCGCGGCATTCGCATAGATAAGACTGCCCGCCGAGTATGGGTCAATGATGAGGAGAAGCAGTTTACCACGAAAGAGTTTGATTTGCTGACTTTCCTTGCTCAGAATCCCAACCATGTTTTTTCCAAAGATGAGCTGTTTTCCAAAATCTGGAACATGGAATCAATCGGTGATATTGCCACCGTGACGGTGCATATCAAGAAGATTCGTGAAAAGATTGAGTATGACACGTCGAAGCCGCAGTATATTGAGACGATCTGGGGCGTCGGATACCGCTTTAAATTGTAGGAAAGTCTCAGCTAAAAACGTCCCTGTTTAAGCTGCCTGATATTATATCGGGGACATCTGACAAAGTCTGTGCGGCTTGTAAGTGGCTGTATTAAGGAAAATGTTGATTTTTAGCCTTTCTATGCTGAGATTGACGGCTTTACAGTCGAAGTAAAATTCACTATAATACAAAGTAGTTTATAAAAGACAGGAGTAGAAGCATATGACGATACAGGAAGAGATGAAGCTGGTGAAACTTGCTTCCCCGAAGCTGGCCGCCAGCACGGGAGAGATGCGGAACCGGGCGCTTCAGGCGGTAAGTGAAGCTCTTATGGCTGAAAAAGAAGCAATCTTTGCGGCGAATCGTGAAGATATGGAGCAGGCTGCGAAGGATGGTGTCGCTGAACCGATTCAAAAACGGCTGAAATTTGATGAAGGGAAGCTGAAGGATGTACTTGCCGGGATTCATGATTTGATTGCCATGCCGGATCCGCTTTTTCAGACGCAGCTGGCGCGGGAGCTGGATGAAGGTCTAATCCTGAAGCGGGTAACCTGTCCGATCGGTGTGATCGGTGTGATATTTGAGGCGCGTCCGGATGCATTGGTACAGATTTCCGCACTCTGTATCAAGAGCGGGAATTGCGTGATTTTGAAGGGAGGCAGTGAGGCTCTCCGAACGAACAAGAAGCTTTTTGAAGCGATTTATCATGCGGTACTGGCAGCAGGATTGCCGGAGTATTGTATGATGCAGCTGGAAGCGCGGTCTGAGATCAGTGAACTTCTGGGTTGCCATGAATCGGTGGATCTCCTGATCCCGAGGGGATCCAATGCGTTTGTCCAGTATATCATGAATAATACGAAGATTCCGGTTATGGGTCATGCGGACGGAATCTGTCATATTTATGTGGATAAGGATGCCGATCTTGAGAAAGCGGTGCCCATTATTTTTGATGCAAAGACACAGTACGTCTCCGCATGCAACACGGTAGAGACTCTGTTAGTGCATAAAGAGGTGGCGGCAGCGTTGATGCCGAAGCTGAAAGCCGCTCTGGACGAAAAGAATGTAGAAATCCGCGGCAGCCGTGAGATTGCCGGGATGATTGACTGTGAACCCGCGACAGAAGCGGATGATTCGAAAGAATATCTGGATTATATTCTTTCGGTAAAGACGGTATCTGATGTGAGAGAAGCCATCGACCATATTAATTTTTACGGCTCTCATCACACGGATTGCATCGTGACAGAGAATGCTGAGACGGCAGAACTGTTCATGGATCTTGTGGATTCCGCGGGAGTATATCAGAACTGTTCTACCCGTTTTGCCGACGGATACCGTTATGGGTTTGGTGCGGAGGTAGGCATCAGCACAGGAAAGATCCATGCGAGAGGACCGGTGGGGCTTGAGGGGCTTTTAAGTTGCAAATATAAGCTTTACGGGCAGGGACAGATCGTAGGAGACTACGCGTCCGGCAAAAAACAATTTCACTTCAGAGATTTATAGAGATGAGAGATGATGTCCGCCGTTTAAAATACATTATCACAGAGCGCGGGATGGTGTGAAAACGGTGGCGTTCCCCCTATAATTTGTGTTAGCATAGCATGTCATATCTGTCATGGCGGGATTTACTGATAATCCGGCTGACAGGTATCAGGGGTTATGGAATAACAAAGTTGGGGGAGCGGGTTATGATCACTGATTGTGGGGAGAAAGCGGTATATTTGAAATATACCATAATTGAAGTCACGGAGCTATTTCACAGACTGGGGGTTCCGGTGCATCTGCACGGATATTTGTATCTGCGGGATGCCGTCCTGTTAACATTGGAAGATTTTCGAATATTAGATTCTGTAACCGGAGTGCTTTATCCGGTTATTGCTTTGAAATATCAGACGACTTCCAGTAAAGTGGAACGGGCAATTCGCCATGCGATTGAAACGGCCTGGAACAGAGGAAAGCCGGACATTACCGAAGCGATTTTCGGTTATACTGTCAAAAACAGCAGCGGGAGACCGACAAATTCGGAATTTATTGCACTTGTTGCGGATTGGGTCAGGCTGAATGGGACGGGACGAAATCAGGTGCTGATTCACAGAATAAGAATACAGGAGGTCATTTATGAGTTATGATTATCTGGTAGTAGGAGCAGGATTATACGGTTCAGTTTTTGCACATCAGGCCCGGCTTGCGGGAAAATCCGTATTGGTGGTAGATAAAAGGTCTCATATTGCCGGAAATATTTACACAGAGCGGGTGGCAGGTGTAAACGTTCATAAATACGGCGCTCATATTTTTCATACCAACAATAAAAAAGTCTGGGAGTTTGTTACGTCTCTGGTTGAGTTTAACCGTTATACGAATTCCCCGGTAGCAAATTATCATGGGGAGTTATATTCGCTTCCGTTTAATATGTATACTTTTTACAGTATGTGGGGCGTGACTACCCCGGCGGAAGCGGCAGAGATGATTGAGAAGCAGCGGCAGGAAGCAGGGATTACCGAGCCGCGGAATCTGGAAGAGCAGGCGATACGTCTGGTTGGTACGGATATTTATGAAAAACTGGTCAAAGGTTATACTGAAAAACAGTGGGGGCGTGACTGCAGGAATCTTCCGGCATTTATCATTCGGCGGCTGCCGGTTCGTTTTACCTTTGATAATAATTATTTTAATGCGCTGTATCAGGGGATTCCCATCGGCGGCTATACGAAGCTGGTGGAGCAGCTGCTTCAGGGAATTGAAGTCCGGCTGAATACAGATTATCTGGCGCACAAAGAGGAACTGGATGCTCTGGCAGACCGGGTGGTTTATACCGGTCCCATAGATGCTTATTTTGATTATCGCCTGGGATATCTGGAATATCGTTCCGTGAGATTCGAGAATGAGATTCTGGAACAGGAAAATTATCAGGGCAATGCCGTTGTCAACTATACGGATCGGGAGACGCCCTGGACGAGGATTATTGAGCACAAGTGGTTTGAATTCGGAAAGGATGATGTGGGAGAGCCTATTCCGCAGACTGTGATCAGCCGCGAGTACAGCTCAGAGTGGAAGCCCGGAGATGAGCCGTATTACCCGGTCAACGATGAAAAGAATGCTGCGCTTTACGCGCAGTACAGGTCGTTGGCAGATCAGGAAAAGAAGGTGATTTTCGGCGGACGCCTGGGAGAATATAAGTATTATGACATGGATGCGGTGATCGCTTCCGCTCTGGAAATGTGCGGGGGAGAACTGTAATCGGCCTTGGATGCCTTGAAACAGTGATGTAAAGTAATTAACGATTTATGCCTGAACATGCGGAATCAGGAGGGGAATATGGAGAATATGGAAGAAGTACAGTCAAAGCATACTTGGATGCATGTGGTTCAGTATTACGAAACGGATGCCATGCAGATCGTGCATCATTCCAATTATATTCGCTGGATGGAGGAAGTTCGTCTGGATTATCTGTCAAAGGTGGGACTGGCTTACGATTCGATGGAAGCGCATGGAATCATTATTCCGGTGCTGTCCGCTTCCTGTGAATATAAGACGGCAACGCGTTATGGAGAGACCGTGAAAATCATGGCGGAAATGGAACGGTTTGACGGTTTGCGGTTTTATGTTACATATCGGATTACCAGTGAAGACGGCTCTGTACTTCATGCGACAGGAAGGACTTCGCATTGCTTCTTAAACCGTGATATGAAACCGGTGAATGTGAAAAAAGCTGCGCCCGAAATCTATGATTTTTTCAGACACTTTAAAAAATGACGGGGAGCGAATAAAAAGTTTGCATTCCCGGCAAAATGGTATTATACTACGTTTAGCAAAATGAAGGAGGAGTTCATATGGCAGAGATTACCAGAGATACAATGATCGGTGAGTTGCTGCGCGATCAGGAACATATTGATGATATTGCAGAAGTATTATTCGGAATCGGCATGCATTGTCTCGGATGCCCGTCTTCCCAGATGGAGACGATCGGTGAAGCCGCCATGGTGCATGGTCTGGAAGCAGATGAGCTGGTTGCCCGGCTGAATGCTGTGATTGCGTAGAGATTATGTTTGCAAAATGAAAGAAAGAATCCCCCGTATCAGAAATGTTTCTGATGCGGGGGATTTTTAACTTAGCAGTCAAAAAGGCCCAAACTGCGGTGTTCATCCGGATATATGGCATACAGGGAAGAAACAGTGATCAGATCTGAGCCAGCGTAGATACTGCTTTTTTCAGAACAACGGTCTGAGCATGTTCCCGGTAGTAGCCTTCCGTGGCAGGAATACACTTTCTTTTTTCCAGGTAAGAGTTCATAGTGAGAATGATCCGGCTGAAGTCTCTGGCGCTGTGAGTTCCCTGATGAAGGAACAGGAGATACTCATCTGAGCGGGGATCTCTGTAAAGAGAACTCTCTCCCTGATAAAACGGTGAAATTGCGTGAGAGGCCCGAATGGCAGCTTCTAAATCTGTGAAAGAAAAGAGGCAGACCAGATTGGCAGGCAGCTCATCTTCTTCCTTATTCGGGGTATTTCCGGCAACGGAATCCGCGATTTCTCTCCGGAGCTGGCGAAGAAGGTCAGACAATTCTTCCGGGATATCCATATCAGGATCTTCGGGTTCTGCCTCCGGATCGCCATCATCCTCCGATTCGCCCGAAAAGTGGGTAAATTCGGAAAAACGTGTATCGAGTTCTTCCGGGGATTCTACTTTGGTTATAATCAGAACAATCTTTTCTGAGGACAGGGGAATTGCTTCCACCATAAGGGGAATATCATCCGCCTCGAAGCCGAAGTCCATGGAAGCCTGGGCCATCATGTCCTGAAAAAGTGCTCTGGTCTTCTCTGTACCGTAAGCCAGCTCGCTCAGCTTAATATGACGGGCGGCCAGATCTTCTTTGGTCAGTGTACAGCGAATTTGATGGTCATTTAATTTTTCAATCTTCATGTCATCACTTCCTTACTTGGCTAACATAATAACAAAAATTCTGTCGAATAGCAATAAAAAATAGTTGAAATATTTTTTCCTGTATGCTATAAAGGATTCATGAGTATTCCGTTTCTGACGGACAGATTATAAAGTCATTGCCGTAATTTCAGTTGCAGTACAGATCGTACATTAGAATTTGCATTTGCGGCATGTTGAGAAGAGTACAGTTCTTCCCGACAATTCATGTGATCCATATAGGGTTATCGTATAGTATTTCCGAGTTTTTATGATTTACACAGCAGTCAAAAGGGGTATCTGTCCTGTGAAACGAACGCTCTGTCATTATCTTTTTGTTAGTATATGTGATTGAAGGTAAAAACTGACAAAAAGAAGAAAGGAGGGATGTTTTTTTACAGAACAGGTGCCGGCTATCCTTAAAAAAATTTGAAAAGAAAGGACGGTATAATGAGATTCGGTATAGATATTCTGATGTGAAGCCTGCACCTGTGTAAGCACAAACGGAGACTGTATATCACGAAAAGAGCTTCCGTTTGGTCAAAAAGGGGTGGTAATATGCAAGATTCGCATTATAACAATGGTTACGCCCTGATGGTTGAACTGCAGAATTATGAGCAGCAGGGAATATCTATCTGGCTGGAGGGAAAACCCAGTGATTCGGCCAGTGTGATGAATGCGGTCAGGGTGAGAGAGGGGATCTCCTACATGAGAGATTATGTTTTTCGTGCGGGAGAACTGAGTGAAGTACGTTTCGATAAAGTAAAAGACTGATATAATTACAACATTCGCGTAAGCCAGAGTTGTTGTCAGGATTCACTGTATTCGTCGGTATCTGAGGATGATTTCGTGCGTGCAGGTACGGTGATTTTTTGCGGATACCGATGAATTGTGAATCACAATCAGAGAAGATACTGACACATTTTGAAAAGGATTTGCAGTGAGGAGTAAATTCATGTATACTGTTAGAAAATGTTACTACTCACGGATCTGTTAAGAAGATAGGTATGGCTTCGCATAAGAGAAAAAATAAGAACAGACAGAAGATTTTCCTGATTCTGGCGGTGATTCTGCTTGTGATTATCATAGGCGGCATTACAATACTTACTACAGTGATTAAAAAGTATTCTCCATCCAAGGAGACGACAGATTACGCGGCATTTTATGAATTGGAGGAAGGGCAGATCCTGATTTCCTTCGATAACCAGATCCTGGATGAGAAAGGCCTGTATCTGGATGGAGAAGTGTATGTTTCCTATGATGTGCTTCACACATATCTGAACGCGCGGTTTTACTGGGATGAAACAGAGCAGATCTTAAGATACACACTCCCGGAGGGGGTTGTTAATGCGGAGGCGCAAACGGCAGAATACACGGTGGCAAAGGAAAGCCGGACGGCTGATCATGTCATCGTAAAAATCGTGAATAATGAGATGTACATATCGCTCTCTTTTGCGGCACAGTACACAAATATTCGGTGGGACTATTATGAGGAGCCGGATCGGGTGGTGATCTCCGATGTATGGGACGAGATAGAGTATACGACAGTAAAGCATGATACACAGATTCGTGAACTTGGCGGAATTAAAAGCAGCATCCTTACGGAGGTGTCGAAGGGAGACCGGATTACCGTCCTGGACGAACTGGATTCCTGGGTACAGGTCTGCACAGAGGACGGTTTTGTGGGATATATGAAGCAGAGCGCTCTGGGAGATACCCAGACGGAACTCTATACCAGTGATTATACGGAACCGGAATATTCCCGCATTTCAAAGAATTTTATAATAAACATGGCATGGCATCAGGTGACAAATCAGACTGCGAACACCCAGATTTCTTCTGTGCTCGCATCGACATCAGGCGTGAATGTGATTTCGCCGACCTGGTTTTATCTGAATGACGATGAGGGCGGGATCGCTTCTCTTGCAAGTTCGGATTATGTGACCTATTGTCATCAGCAGGGAGTTGAGGTCTGGGCTCTGGTCAGTAATCTGGAGAACACAGATGTGGATACGACACAGGTGCTGAATGTGACGTCCAGCAGGGACACATTGGTAAACAATCTGGTCTCGGCAGCGGTTAAGTATGATCTTGACGGGATCAACGTTGATTTTGAGAGCCTGGAGGGAGAGGCCGGTACCGGATTCCTTCAGTTTATCCGTGAGCTTTCCCTGAAATGCGAGAGCAATGGCATTGTACTTTCCGTTGATAATTATCCGCCGGCATCCTACAATTTGTTTTACAGCAGAGACGAACAGGCTGTCTTTGCGGACTATATTGTGCTGATGGCGTATGATGAACATTACAATGGTTCTGATGAAGGCTCGGTGGCCTCTCTTAGCTTTGTTACGCAATCTGTGGAAGATACGCTGGAGGAAGCTCCTGCTGAGCAGATCATACTCGGGATTCCGTTTTATACGCGCCTGTGGAAGCTGACACCGGAGGAAGATTCGACGGATGGAACTTATACCGTTTCCAGCGAGGCTCTTGGTATGAGTGAGGCGGAGTCCCGTGTGGCGGCTAACGGAGCTGTCTATGAGTGGCTTGATGATTGCGGGCAGTATTACGCCGAATATGAATATGACGGAAGCACGTATAAGATCTGGCTGGAGGATCAGAATTCGATTTCCAAAAAGCTTGAGGTGATGCAGTCATACAGTCTTGCCGGAGCGTCTTTCTGGAAATTGGGGTACGAAAAGAATACCGTCTGGGATACGATCGCGGCGTATATGGAATAGTAACATAGAATAACAGATTCTCTCATATCATATATGGAGGTGTGATTGCGGAATCATACGCAATTTCCGACATTATGACAGGAGAGAATTTTTTTGAAGAAAAAAACAGAATTGGTGATGGCCATAGTCCTTCTTCTTGCTGCCATTATTGCGGCTCCGAAATCCGCAGAATATGTGATGAGTATGCGTACAGAGACGGCGTCATGTGTGGTCATCGACCCGGGACATGGGGCGGACGATCCGGGGAAGGTCGGAGTATCCGGCATTAAGGAGAAAGACCTGAATCTGGAAATTGCGCTGAGGCTTAAGGAATATTTGTCAGAGCAGGGAATCGATGTCATTATGACCCGCGGGGAAGATATCAGCCTGGCAGAGGAAGGCGCGTCAAGCGTTAAGGTTTCTGATCTGAAAAAACGTGTGGAAATTATCGAGGAGGCCGGGGCGGATCTGGTAATCAGCATTCATCAGAACAGCTATACAGACAGTACTGTCAGCGGGGCGCAGGTGTTTTATTACGAAGATTCCGTGCAGGGGAAGCTGCTGGCAGAAATTTTGCAGCAGAGTCTGATTGACAATCTGGATGCTTCAAATACGCGTGCCGCAAAACCGAATAAAAGTTATTATATTTTAAAAAGGACATCCATTCCAACGGTAATTGTGGAGTGTGGGTTTTTGTCAAATCCGGCAGAAGAAGCGCTGCTGGCGGACACGGAATACCAGGAAAAAATAGTAACCGCCATCTGCGAAGGCATAACAGATTATCTGAATGGTGCGGAGACGGACGATTGAGACAAAAAACTCTGACTACCGGCTGATATGGTATTCAGAGTTCAATAAAGCATTTTTCGTATGCATTGATAACGGTGGTGTCCTGGTAGATCCTTTCCCGTTTTAGTTTATAGTCATACTGCTTGTGGACATGGCCATGCAGCATGTAGGCAGGATGGTATTTTTCCAGAAGAGGGAAAAATGTTTCGTATCCGCGATGCGGCATATCTTCAGCATCGCCAATGCCTCTTAGGGATGCATGTGTGACCAGAATATCAAAGCCGCCGTATTTGCGGAGCTGGCGGGAAAGCCGGCGAATCCGCCGCTGCATTTGTTTTTCCGTATACATGTATTTCCCGTCTTTGTAGGGGATACAGCCGCCGAGCCCGAGAAAGCGGATTCCCTCGTACACATAAATCATATCATCAATACAGATGCAGCCGTCAGGGGGAATGCTGTCATAGCAGTTGTCGTGATTCCCGTGTACATAAAGGACGGGGACATTGGCAACAGTGGTCAGGAAAGATAAATAGCGGGGATCCAGATCCCCGCAGGAGACGATCAAATCCGTATCGTCCAGCCGGTTGGAATTGTAGTGGTTCCAGAGTGCGGATGACTCTTCGTCAGCGATGGCCATAATTTTCATACGGTTTTATCCTCCTTGCGGATACCTTCCTGACGAACCATATTCTGTGTCTCAATCTCAGGCATCAGGTCATCCGCAGTGGGAATGAATCCGATGACATTATCTGCCAGCCAGTCGATGTTAATAATGTCCGTCAATGACATCTGACTGTTCGGATTCGGCTGAATGGTGCCGTCCTGGGAATGCAAAACACCGTTGAAGGGTTTGAAATCATAGCGCATAATGGCGCGTTTCAGTGTTTCCAGCAGATTCCTTGTTTCCGAAGGAATTGCCGGAGACCATTCTACATCGACAATGCCGGAAGACATTCCCCAGAAATAGCTTACTGCTTTTTCCGTTTTTCCGTCGGTATTCCAGGTGCCATGAAGAATGTTGCGGATAATCCGCTCGTAATATTTGCCCCAGTCCAGAATCGGGAGCGCAAGGTTGACCGGAGTCTCTCCGTTCACACGGTACAGGCCGAAACGCCTGGTGGCGTGCTGCGGGACAATCATATCAAGATGGGAAATGTAGGTGGCTCCCATATTATACAGCTTTTCTGTAAGGTCAACGCCATGATTTTCCTTCAGGGTAGACCACTCCAGATAAATGCGGGCCTGAGGGTTTACCATTTTCACACCAATTGCGAACGCGTTAATATTGGCTGCCATGCTGGTAATCGGATAGTCAGCAATGTAGCCGATCTTGTTGGTGTCTGTCATGATGCCGGCCAGGACGCCGTTTAACAGCTTTGCCTCAAACATCCGGGCATAATATGTGCGAATATATTTGTGGGCAGTATTCAGGGAGCAGTTTAAGATCTTTACATCCGGATGATCTACCGCTGCCTTGATGCTGGCGGAGAGAAATACCGGGCTTGTGGTAAAGATAATCGTGTTGCCTTCGGCGATGGCCTGTTCAATTGCTCTGGCTGCATCTTCCGCAGTGGCGTTGTTCTCATAAGCCGTAGTCAGAATCTGTCCGTGAAATGCGTCGTCTAAATGCATGCGGCCCAATTCATGGGCGTATGTCCAGCTGGAAGTCTCGGTAGACTTTACATGGATGAACGCGATCTTAACCTGCTTTGAAGAACCGGCGGCGCCTGTAAAAATCTGAGTAAGGAGATTCTTTTTGGAATCCGGTGTCGGATCCAGCTTCAGGTCTGTTTTTTCTTCCGGTTTTTCATCGCTCTGATCAATGGCAATTTCTTCCCAGACTTTTTTCAGGTTTTTCTTAAGCCCGGCCGGGGTCTCATCTTTCATAGAGGGATAGCCGAAGACATACATGTAACTGATCATGGCGTCGGCGGCAGTACATGGCAGTTTATTACCGCCTAACTCCTCAAAAACTTCTGAAAAACGATAATAACAGGAACGGAAGTCGATCTGGTCATCCGCAGACCACCGCTCATTCTGGCGGTGTCCGGTCAGACGGCGCAGTTTTCGATAGTTTTCTTCCTTTGTAACTTCCAGATAGTTAATGCTGGTTTCATTATAAAAGTCCAGAAATTCGTAGTATATACGGATTTCTTTCGTGTCTTTCCAGGCCGGAATAATCCGCGTTACGTAAGCGGGGATACTGGTGGCATCGAAATACTTCAGGACACTGACACGCTTATTCCCTTCCAGGACATAATATTTGTTCAGATATTCATAAGCAATGATCGGATCGCGGATGCCCTCTCTCAGATGTGCATCGCAGAGGTTTATCCATTTGAATGCAAACTCTGAAGTGTCATCCAGAATCGGCATAAAATTGGGGGCAAAAGAATTCATGCGCCCGCGCGTCTTTGTGCCGACGACCCGTTCCAGCGGTATATCGATCAGGCCCAGAGGTACTTCTCCGCGGATCTCGACATTTTCCAATATGCTGTCAAGTGCGGGCAGCAAGTCGGTTTCTTCCGAAACAGACTTTGCCTGCATATCTTTTTTTCCGGCTTTCATGGCTGCCAGATAATGCTCCATTGAAACAGATGACATAAAGACTCCTTTTCAAAATACTGTTATTGTAACAGTTTCCGATTCCCGGTTATGTCCTCCGGCATCAGGACAAGACAGAGAAATGATAAATCGTTTTGGACTTAAACGGCTGATCCGGTGTCAGAACTACAGAAGGAAACTCCGGATGGCTGGTAGCATTGGGAAAATGCTGTGTTTCCAGGCAGGCGCTGCCGTAAGCCGGATAGATCCGCCCGTTTTTGCCATGCTCGCTCGGAGATTTGGCGGGAACATAAAGCTGTATTCCCGGCTGATCCGTGAAGCAGGTCATGCGGATGCCGGAATTCTTTGAGAGGAGCACGGCTGCCTCTGTGAGCCCGGATCCGGACAGAACAAAGTTGTGGTCATAGGTTTTGCTGTATTTGAGCTGGTAATAATCCTCATGGATATCCTGGCCGATGGGCTTGCTGTGCGTGAAATCCATCGGGGTGCCGGCCACATCCAGAATCCGGCCGGTGGTCAGGATGTTCTCATCCGCCTCCGTGAACTGCTCTGCATTAATCGTAAGCATGTGGTTGAGAACGGTAGGCGCATCCTCGCCATCGAGATTGAAATAGGAGTGATTTGTCGTGTTAAAGACGGTATCCTGGTCAGTTGTGGCTTCATAAAGGATGCAAAGTTCGTTGTCTTCACTCCAGCTGTACGTCACGTTCATGGTCAGCGTGCCCGGATATCCTTCCTCACCGTCCGGCGAAATACGGGTAAAACGGACTTTGTTTCCGTCAATCCTGGAATCCCAGTTATAAAAGTGAAACCCTCTGAGACCGCCGTGAAGGTGATTCGGTCCGTTGTTGACAGCAAGGGAATAGGTCTTACCGTTTAAAGTGAACTGACCCTTTTCAATGCGGTTGGCATGGCGGCCGACAACCGCACCGAAATGGGCGGTGTCCTTTTCATACTCTGCCAGGGTGTCATATCCCAGGCAGACATCCCTGAGATTACCGTCGCGGTCCGGCACACAGATGCTTACGATCCGGCAGCCGTAGCTGGTGACGGTTACATAGGCGCCCTCCTGGTTTTTCATGCAGTATAAATAAGCAGTTGTACCATCGGAAGTTGTTCCGAAAGGCTGTCTTGTGACATTCATGCTTTGCCCTCCTCCTTTTTGGCGCGATTCGCTGTCTTACACCGTGCAGCGGTCGCAACACTGATGTAAACAGTATACTGTAATACCATTTTTTTGACAAGTATAAAAATCTGAGGAGTTAAGGATACGCTGATTAAATGACCTTTAGGCCAGAAAAATCGGCTTCCAAGACA
>JAJPZY010000046.1 GCA_021204085.1 Clostridiales bacterium
AACTTATCATAGAAGATCTGATATATTTACAGAAATAAATTCACACACTCGGGTTAGCCTCCTTTTGGAGGGGCGGACTAATTTCCACCCGCCCTGTTTTCATCTTGTCTTATTTCTCTCTCGATATACTTCAAGTTGTTTTCATTGAAATCAAGTCGTTTTAAAGGGATTGAACTCCCAAAGATAATGCGGCTCCTGTGATGGACAGACATCACAGGAGCTCTTTCGTTTTTCGCGCCAGGTATAGAGGAAGGTTGGTAATCAATCCATCTTTTCGGTATCCGCGCTTCGAAAAACGAAGTGCATATTCTGGTTGATTATCGGTAACATATTTTTTAAAGGAAGGGGCGGATTTATCTTCGCCGCTTTTTGCTTCCACGGGGATAATCTCTGTTCCGTACTGAAGTACAAAATCAATTTCCTTGTTTTTGTCGGAGTAATAACGCGGTTCTACTTCAAACTGCCCGCGAAGCTGCTGAAGTATAAAATTTTCTGTCAGCGGTCCCTTGAACTGATAGTCTGATTTCAGGAGAATCGCGCTGTTGTCAATGCCGGCCATGTGCTTTAACAGACCGGTATCAAACACAAAGAGTTTAAACTGGTCGAGCTTGTCAAAGGCAGAAAGCGGATGTTCCATTTTTGAAACATTGTAGACACGGTTCAGCATACCGGCAGAGACAAGCCATTCAATGGCTTCCTCAAAATCACGCGCTCTGCCGCCTTCTCTGACTGCTCCATACATGAATTTTTCATTGGGTTTGGCAAGTTGTGTCACAATACTGCGGAAAACCATGAGGATGCGTCCGCTGTTGACTTTGCCATTATGTTTGGAAAAGTCATTCTCATAAACTGTGATAAGTTCTCTTTGTATCTGATTGATTTTTGCCGGATCTTTGTATTTGATCCATGAAACCACGCATTCAGGCATCCCGCCAATAATGAGATAGTTATTGTATGCTTCAAGCAGGCGGTTATGGAAAATATCTTCGATCGTCTGTTCTTTTTGAATACTATCATAATATCTGTAAAGTGTCGGATTAACTGCTTCCAAAAATTCATCAAAGGCAAGCGGATATAGTTCCAGCAGATTCACCATTCCCACCGGATAAGATTTTGGTTGTGCAAGCAGGGTGCCAAGCAGGCTGCCCGCAGCGATTACGTGATAATCATTTGCTTTTTCTTTAAAATATTTAAGTGTATTTAATGCTTCCGGGCACTCCTGTATCTCATCAAATATAATCAATGTTTTGTCAGGAAGAATTTTCTGACTAACGATCATAGATAGCAATTCGACGATTCGATGAGGATTTTTATTTGTTTCAAATATAGATTTCAATTCGTCTTCTTCATCGAAGTTGAAATAAACATAATTTTCGTAGCAGGTTCGACCGAATTCCTTCATGAGCCATGTTTTGCCGACCTGACGCGCACCCTTTAATACCAGCGGCTTGCGATCGTCGCTGGATTTCCAGTATATTAAATCTTGAAGTGCACTTCGCTTCAAATAAATCACCAGCCTTTCCCGGCTACTGATAGCCATTAACAGTATAACACGTTTTTCTGAGTTTATAAAACGAAATTTGCACATTTTTCTTTAAAAATCAAGTATGAAATAACACATTTTTCTGTTTTTTCAGACTTAAAGGAAGCAATAAATTCAGCAAGTATGTTATAAGAAAAAATGGAATCGCCGGCTTTTTGCTTCCGTATTGTCACATTACGCTTCGCTGTCTCATATGATAAATAAAAACAAAATCAGGATTTATCATGAAAAAGATTCGGAAAACTCTTGCGGCAGTATGCCTTACTCTCGTGGTCATCGCCTACCCGATTTTAAGCAGCTGCGGCAGGACAGATGGCGGAAAAGATTTATCGACGGAGACTGATATCGAGGAGGAGGTTTCGTCGGAGGATAGTAACGGAAAAAATGTTGGAAAGGAATCTTTATCAGACGGTTCTGGTGAGGATGATGGGACAGAAGAAAACGCAGAAAAAATACCGACAGAAACGATGAGTGTGACACTGAACGAAGTGGCGCACTCTGTTTTTTATGCGCCTATGTATGTAGCCATCGAGGAAGGCTATTTTACGGAGGAAGGAATCGAACTTGACCTGGTCTGCGGTTACGGCGCTGATAAAGTGATGGCGGCACTGCTGGCCGGTGAGGCGGACATTGGATTTATGGGACCGGAGACTACGATTTATGCGGCGAATGAGGGTGCAAACGATCCTGTGGTCAATTTCGCGCAGCTGACCCAGCGGGCGGGAAATTTTCTGGTGGCGCGGGAGAAGACGGATGATTTTAAGTGGAGCGACCTGACGGGCAAGACTGTTCTGGGCGGTCGCGAGGGCGGCATGCCGGAGATGGTTTTTGAGTACATTTTAAAGCAGAACGGTATGGATCCGGAGAATGATCTGATAATTGATAAAAGTATCGACTTCGGATCTACTGCGGCGGCTTTTGCCGGCGGCACGGCGGATTATACGGTGGAGTTTGAACCATATGCGACAGCTTTGGAATTGGAAGGGGAAGGGTATGTGGTTGCGTCTCTGGGCGTGGATTCCGGCTATGTTCCCTATACCGCATTCAGTGCGAAGGCAAGTTATATGAAGGAAAATCCGGATGTGATTCAGGCGTTTACGAATGCATTGCAGAAGGGAATGGATTACGTAAATTCCCATACGGCGCAGGAGATTGCGGCTGCGATCGGGGGACAGTTCCCGGAAACAGACGCTGAGAGCATGGAGACCATCATTTCCCGGTATCTGGAGCAGGATACATGGAAGACGGATTTGATTTTTACGGAAGACAGTTATGATTTATTGCTGGATATCCTGGACGGTGCAGGTGTGCTGACTGATCGACCGGAATATGGGGAACTTGTGACCATTCAGTATGCAAAAAAAGCGGAAGAATAATGTGAAAAAACGGAAATTATTTATGTAATTATCGGAGAGATGAAAAGATTTCTTTACACAGTCGCGAATTCCCTTTATAATGAATAAAATGTCGTGAATGAAATGTCAATTGCTGGATGGATCATAGATATTAAGAATTTTTCACCGGAGTCGTTACGGATCGATATTGTTGATATCGATATGCAGCGGGGATCCTGTTTCACAGCAAATATTTCGCAGTATTTATTCATAGAAAGAAGAGGAACAAAAGAGAATGAGTTTCAGGCAGTATAGGCTAGATGATTTTACAGATATTTTGGCTTCAAAGGAGGCGGTTCCCGGCGGCGGCGGTGCCAGCGCACTGGTGGCTGCGGTCGGTATCGCCCTCGGCAATATGGTTGGTTCTCTGACAGTTGGAAAGAAAACCTACGCGGACGTGGAAGAAGATGTAAAAGACCTGATGGAGCAGGCGAAAGTTTTGAGGGCAGAGCTGCTGGCAGGTATGGACGCAGATGCGGAGGCTTTTCTTCCACTCTCAAAAGCATACGGGATTCCGAAAGATGACCCGACGCGGGCGTCAGTCATGGAGGACGCACTGCAGAAAGCCTGTGCCGCTCCGCTTGCGCTTATGCAAAATATTTGCCGCGCGATTGAACTTCTTGAGGGCTTTGCCGCGAAAGGGTCAAAAATCGCTATATCCGACGCGGGCGTCGGGGCAGTCTGCTGCAAGGCAGCGTTGCAGGGTGCGTCCCTGAATGTTTATATCAATACAAAATCCATGCAGGACAGAGCCTGCGCGGCGGAGATGGAAAGACAGGCAGACGAGATGCTGAAAGAATACGCGGCGCGCGCGGAGCAGGTCTATGAGCTGGTGGAAGATAAAATCCGGAAGTAAGATGGTCTTCGAAATCCTGTGTTATATGAGATAATATCCAGGAGTGATATTTTTGGAATTGTGAGTGAATGATTCCCGGAACGAAGAAGTTCGAGGCTGAAAACGAAAAGTTTTATACATTTAAAGGTTACAGATAACGTAAAGGGGGAGATTTTGAACAGTGTGAAAACGAATACAGCCACTGTTCAAAATCTCCCCTCAGGAAAGGATTCATATGGCAACACTTTTAAAGGGCGCCCCTGTGGCGGCCGCGATAAATGAAAAAACAAAACGGATTGTGGAGGATGTGAAAGCTTCCGGCGTTACGCCGACGCTGGCGATTCTGCGTGTGGGAGACCGCAGCGATGATGTCGCTTATGAGCGCGGAGCCGGAAAACGCTGTGCTTCCGTGGGCGTTGCGGTTCGCAATGTCATTCTTCCGGAGGATGTGGACAGCGATATCTTTTTTTCCGCTCTTCAGAAGTTAAATGAGGATGACAATGTTCACGGCATCCTGCTTTTCTGCCCGCTTCCGAAGCAGCTGGATGAGAAAAAAGCAAGACAAATGATTCGTCCCGAGAAGGATGTAGACGGATGTACGGATGCTTCTCTGACGGGAGTTTTTACAAATAAGAATGTTGGTTTTCCGCCCTGCACGGCGCAGGCGGCGATGGAGATTCTGCATTTTTACGGGATTGATATAAGCGGAAAGCGGGCGGCGGTTATTGGCCGTTCTCTTGTGGTAGGCCGCCCGGTCTCCATGATGCTGATGAGTGAGAATGCCACGGTGACAATCTGCCACACCCGGACCGAGGACATCTCGGCGATCACGCGGCAGGCGGATATCCTGGTCACCTGCTCCGGGCAGCTGGAGAGTGTGACTGCCGATTATGTGAGAGAGGGACAGGTTGTCATTGATGTGGGAATCGGCTGGAGCGAGAAGAAGGGAAAACTCTGCGGAGATGTAGATTTTGATGCGGTGGAGCCGATTGTCGATGCGCTCAGTCCGGTTCCGGGAGGCGTTGGCGCGGTGACGACGAGTTTGCTCGCGCTGCATGTGGCACAGACAGCAGGAAATCATTGTGAATGAGCGCTGTAACCCGATAATTAATGAAAATTATAAAAAACATCTTGCGCGTGAGTGAAGTGACCCGAAAAACAGAGAAAACTGTAAAAAAGCGTGTCATGAGAGACGAAAGTAACCCGAAAAATAGAAAAAACAATAAGAAAACGTGTTGCGAGAGAGAAAAGCAACCCGAAAAACGGTAAAAATAGTTAAAAAACGTGTCATAAGAGAAAAAAGTGACCCGAAGAACAGAAAAAACAATAAGAAAATGTGTTGCGAGAGAGAAGAGCAACCCGAAAAACAGAAAAAACAATAAGAAAACGTGTTGCGAGAGAGAAAAACAACCCGAAAAACAGTAAAAATAGTTGAAAAACGTGTCATAAGAGAAAAAAGTAACCCGAAGAACAGAAAAAACAATAAAAAACGTGTTACAGGGAAGATAAAGCAACACGCTAAATGGTAGAAAACAGAAAAAACGTGTTGTGGAAGAGACAGTTAGCACAAAGAAGGCAAGAACGTTAATAACTGTATCACAAGTGTGGAAAATAACCCGAGAACTATAATAATGAGTTTGTCTGCATAAGTTAAGCACTCAGACAAATAAAACTTAGCGAAGCGAAACTGGTAAGGACTTACATTGACTTGGGTTTCAACTGTATGATATTTTATCTGCGTGACACCGGTATATTTGTTGAACAATATAATACCTAAAAAACATAGATTGTTCTTATTTGTTTTGCTTTTGCCTGACAGCATATTCAGGACAAAATGCAGCCGTAGCAGGTGATTAATCATGTTTATAACAGTTAAATCAATATATATAACAAGCAGGAGGGAAAGAAGATGACTGAACAGAAGAATCCGGTCAATGAGACCGGGCAGGATTTCAGCCTTTTGGCGCCGACGCTGGAAAAATATGCGGCGGTTCCGGGAAGCCTGATTACGATTCTGCAGCAGGCGCAGGATATCTACGGATATCTGTCACAGGAGGCCATCGAATACATATCCGCAAGGACCGGGATTACGCCGGCGCGGATCTACGGTGTGGCTACATTTTACGCACAGTTCCGTCTGACGCCGATCGGAAAATATCTCATCATGATGTGCAAGGGCACAGCCTGTCATGTCAATGGTGCCGACCGCGTACAGGAAGCGGTCAGCGAACATCTGGGTATTCAGGACGGCGAAACTACGGAAGACGGAATTTTTACATTAAACAACGTGGCCTGTCTCGGCTGCTGCTCCCTGGCGCCGGTTATGATGGTGAAAAGCGCGAACGGTGAGGAGACTTACGGCAACCTGACGAAGGATTCTGTGGTAAAAATTCTTGATGAGATCCGTTCCAGAGAGAGTGGGGAGGTGCAGGCATGAAGGTAGTAATCGGACAGGGCAGCTGCGGCATCGCCAGCGGCGCCAAAAAGACAGAAGCGGAATTCGCAAAACAGATTGCGGAGCGCGGCCTGACCAATGTGGTTCTGGACAAGACCGGCTGCATTGGCACCTGCTATCTTGAGCCGATCGTTGATGTTTACGGAGACGACGGCGCGCTCAGCGCCCGCTATGTGAAGGTTCAGCCGCAGAATGTATCTTCAATTATTGAGAAGCATCTGATCGGCGGCGAGGTAGATACTGAAAATGTTATATCCGATGAAGACGCGGCAATCCTTGCGAGCCAGAATCGAATTGTTTTAAAAAACTGCGGACTGATCAATCCGGAGCACATTGAGGAGTATATCGAGCAGGACGGATATGAGGCGGCGCGGAAGGTTTTGACAGAGATGACTCCGATGGAGGTCATCGAGGAGATTAAGGTATCCGGTCTTCGCGGCCGCGGCGGCGCGGGATTCCCTACCTGGTTTAAGTGGAATGCGGCCCGTCAGAGCGAGGGAAAAGAAAAGTATATTGTATGTAATGCAGACGAGGGCGATCCGGGTGCGTTCATGGACCGAAGCGTTTTGGAGGGCGACCCGAACGCGGTCTTAGAGGGCATGATCATCGGCGGCTACGCCATGGGCGCCTGTGAGGGTGTGATTTATGTCCGCGCGGAGTATCCGCTGGCGATCGAGCGTCTGGAGATCGCATTGGGACAGGCGAGGGAGCGCGGCTTCCTCGGAAAGAAGATTTTCGGTACGGACTGGGATTTTGATATCCGCATCAAGGCCGGTGCCGGTGCGTTTGTCTGCGGCGAGGAGACGGCGCTGATCGCTTCCCTGGAGGGTGAGCGCGGCATGCCTCGCTTAAAACCGCCGTTCCCTGCACAGAAAGGATATTGGCAGAAGCCGACGAATATCAATAACGTTGAGACCTACGCGAATGTGGCGTGGATTATCCGAAACGGCGGAAAAGCGTTTGCCGCTTACGGCACAGACCAGAGCAACGGTACGAAGGTATTTGCTCTTGCCGGCAAGATTAAAAAAGGCGGCCTGGTAGAAGTTCCTATGGGTCTGACCTTAAAGGATGTTATCTATAAGACCGGAGGCGGCATCAAGAATGACCGTTCCTTCAAGGCAGTGCAGATGGGCGGACCTTCCGGCGGATGTATTCCGGCGTCGCTGATCGACACCCCGGTTTCCTATGAGCATATCAATAAGACGGGAGCGATTGTCGGTTCCGGCGGTATGATCGTCATGGATGAGGACACCTGCATGGTGGATATGGCGCGGTACTTCCTGGATTTCACACGCAACGAGTCCTGCGGCAAGTGCAATTACTGCAGAATCGGTACGAAGCGGATGCTGGAGATCTTAGAGCGCATCACCAACGGCGAGGGCCGTGACGGCGACATTGAACTTCTGGAAGAACTGGCTTTGAAGGTACGCGACGGCGCGATGTGCGGCCTCGGCCAGACGGCTCCGAACCCGGTGCTGACGACACTGCGCTACTTCCGCAATGAGTATGAAGATCACATTTATAACCATAAATGTACCGCGAAGTCCTGTAAGGCGCTGATTTCGTATCATATCACTGACAAGTGCGTAGGCTGCACGCTCTGCGCGCGCAACTGCCCGGTAGATGCGATCAGCGGAACCGTGAAGAATCAGCACACCATCGATCCGGCTAAGTGCATCAAGTGCGGAAAGTGCGAAGAGAACTGCCGCTTCGGCGCGATCGAGAAACAGTAGGAGGGAGAGGCCATGGTAAAACAGTACAGAATCAATATTGATGGCAAAGAAGTGACTGCGCTGCCGGGACAGACCATCCTGCAGGTAGCCAGAGAAAATAATATTTACATACCGACATTATGTTATGACGAGCGGATGGAGATTTACGGCGCATGCGGCCTGTGCATGGTGGAAGTGGAGGGCAATCCGAAGCTTTTGAAATCCTGCGCGACGGAAGTTGCTCCGAATATGATCATCCATACCAACAGCAAGCGCATCGAGGAATCCCGGAAGACGAACCTGGAGCTGTTGCTTTCCAATCATGTGGGCGACTGCCGTCCGCCGTGCGCGAAGGCATGTCCGGCCGGGACTGACTGCCAGGGATATACCGGACTAATCGCTGAGGGGCGGTACCGCGAGGCGCTGGAGTTAATTAAGGAAAAGATCCCTCTTCCCGCGTCGATCGGGCGTGTCTGCCCGCATCCCTGTGAGGAGAAGTGCCGCCGCGGGCTCGTGGATGAACCCATTTCCATCGCGAACCTGAAGCGGTTTGCGGGAGATCTGGGGCTGGAAGGAGAGTCTTTCCTCCCGGATTGCGAAGAGGATACCGGAAAGAAAGTGGCGATCATCGGCGGAGGCCCTTACGGCCTGTCCATGGCGTATTTCCTTCGCCAGAAGGGACACGCGGTGACGATTTTTGAGGCGATGCCTTATGCCGGCGGCATGCTCCGCTACGGCATTCCGGAGTATCGTCTTCCGAAGGCGGTGCTGGAGGAGGAAGTACAGCTGATCCGCGACATGGGCGTGGAGATTCGCACGAACATAAAAGTGGGGCGTGAGATTTCCTTTGAATCAATCCGAGAGAATTATGACGCGGTCTGCCTCGGCATCGGCGCGTGGAAATCTACCGGCGTCCGCTGCGAGGGCGAGGATACCCCGGGTGTGATCGGCGGTATTGATTTCCTCGGAAAGATCGAGCGCAACGAGCCGTTTGAGATGGGCAAAAAAGTGGCGATCGTCGGCGGCGGCAATACCGCGATGGACGCCTGCCGCAGCGCGGTCCGTCTCGGCGCGGAGAAGGTTTACAATGTTTACCGCCGTACAAAGGATGAGATGCCGGCGGATATGGTAGAGATCGAGGAAGCGGAGGAGGAAGGCGTAATCTTTAAGAACCTGACCAATCCGCTGAAAATCCATGCGGGTGAAAACGGACGCGTCTCTTCCATGACCCTGCAGGTGATGGAGCTGGGTGAGCCGGATGCCAGCGGCAGACGTTCCCCGAAGCCGGTTGAGGGCTGCACCGAAGAACTTGACGTGGATATGGTCATCCTTGCCATCGGCCAGGCGGTGAACCCGGAGGGAATCACCGGTGTTGAGTTTACAAGAAAGAACGGTATTGTTTACGATAAGTCTACATTTATGACAAAGCTTCCGGGCGTTTTCGCCGGCGGCGACTGCGGCAATGACAAAATTTCGATTGCCGTGGAGTCGATCGCGGATGCGAAGAAGGGCAGCGAAGTGGTGAATTCCTATTTGGAAGGCAAGATGGTTGCCTATCGGCCGGAGTATACCGTGGAGCGGACGGATATTACAGAGAAGACGTTCGAGGACCGCGAGCGGCAGTGCCGCCCGAAGATGGAGCAGCTTTCTCCCGAAGAGCGGAAGGACAACTTTATTGAGGTTGTCAAAGGTTATACCGAAGAGCAGGCCAGAGCAGATGCATCGCGCTGCCTGGAGTGCGGCTGCCATGACTATTATGAGTGTAAGCTGGTGGCTCTGGCAAACCAGTACGATGTAAAGCCGGAGCGCATTGCCGGTGAGGTGAAAAAGACAGAGTTTGAGGATCCGCATCCGTTTATCGAGCGTGATCCGAATAAGTGCATTCTCTGCGGACTCTGCGTCCGTGCCTGCGAGGAAGTCATGGGCGTCGGCGCGCTGGGATTTGTGGAGCGCGGTTTTGACACCGTGGTACTGCCGGCGATGAGCAGAAGGCTGGAGGAGACCAACTGTATCTCCTGCGGACAGTGTGTCAGTGTCTGCCCGACAGGCGCTCTGCAGGAACATCTGCCGATGAAGAAGCAGATTCCGCTGCAGACAGAGGAGACCGATACGATCTGCGGATTCTGCTCCATGGGATGCTCGGCAAAGACCATGACCTGCGGCAGCCTGGCAGTGAAAGCACTTCCGGATCCGGAGGGACCGGTGAACGAGGGTGTGCTCTGCAAGGGCGGCAAGTTCGGATTTTCCAGTGCATGCAAAGAGGAAGGAAAGCTCGGTACGCCGATGGTGAAAAAGGATGGGGCGTTTACACCCGTCAATTATCATGATGCGCTGATGCTCACGGCAAAATCGATGGAATCCGCTGCGAGAAGATACGGCAGCGATGCGGTTGCCATCGCGGTTTCCGACCGGTTTACCAATGAGGAAATCTATGTAGCGAAAAAGACTGCGAATGCTCTCGGTGCGAAAATCTTCAGCTTTAACAATCGTGCCTGCGGCCTGGAGCCGGTGCTCGGATTGAATTCTTCTCCGAATACGCTGGCAGAGCTGATGAGCACGGAGGTGATTCTGGCGGTCGGTTTTGATGCAGCGGCTAATCAGGTGATGCGTGTGAAGCTGATGAAGGCGGCGAAAGCCGGTGCAAAGGTGATTCTCATCAACCCGGCAGGCTGCGAGCAGGAAAATATGCGCTTTGTGACCAAGGCGGTTTATACGGAAAATAATCTGGATTTCTTAAAGCAGATTGCAAAAGCGGTAGCGGACGGCAAAGCCGATGCGGCGGAAGTGTTTGAAAAAGCCGGTGCCGCGGGATACGCGGAATTCGCGGCGTCTCTGGCATCCGTACAGGTTTCTGCTGAGGCGGCTGAGATCGCGGGATTGTATCAGGGCGCGAAGAAGGCCATGATTGTCTTCCAGCAGAACGTAGTTTCCGTGAACTGTGCGACCCTGCTTGCGGATCTTGCATTGCTTTCCGGCCACATCGGAGGCCCGAGAGACGGTATCGTGATGGTGAAGTCCAAGAATAACAGCCAGGGTCTGGTACAGCTTGGAATCACTGCAGGAGCGGAGGCATTAGACGGCGTGAAGGCGCTGCTGATTCTGGGTGAGAATCCGGCTGCCGACCTTGTGAAGGATGTGGAATTCCTTGCAGTCAGCGATACGCACAAGACTCCGATCGCGGAGGCTGCGGATGTGATCCTGCCGGGTACGGCGCCGATCCATGCGGAGGGCACCTATCTTAATACGGAGCGCCGTTTCCAGGCGACCAACGCCGCACTGGAGCCGGATGTGCTGTTTAATAACTGGCAGCTGCTTTCCGAACTGGCGGAATCCCTGGAGATTCGTCTTCCTTATGATTCCGAGGATGACATCGTCCGTGAGATGACCGGTGCGCTGACCTGGTATCGGGAAGCTTCCGAGGGAGCCATCGTCGGCGATGTGCTCACACCGCAGAAGCGGACGTTTGTTCCGGTGGAGGATGGCGTGTTCGCGGAGCCGATGGGGAATGTGGATTACCTGAAAGATCTTATATAGCAGCGTTTGCAAAGGTGCAGACATCGCGGGGCAGGAGAGATCCTGCCCCCGTTTCAGGTAGCCTGGTTTACTATGAAAGTCCAGGAAGCGGATAAGTGAGACAGGAAATCTCTGATTTCCGTAGTCGAACTTATGCAAAGCTGCCATAGGCGAACGCTGATTGGCAACTTTCATGTATGCATGCGGCGCTTAGCAAGACGGAGCTGCAGGCGAACGTCGAGCTTAGCAGAGTCGTTTACTATGAAAGTCCAAGAAGCGGAGCCATAGGCGAACGCTGATTGGCAACTTTCATGTATGCATGCGGCGCTTAGCAAGACGGAGCTGCAGGCGAACGTCGAGCTTAGTAGAGTCGTTTAGGAATAAGGGGAGAGAATTTATGGCTGTAAAAGTAGGAATCCTGTCAGATACACACGGCATCTTGCGGTCAGAAGTGATCAGTGTGCTGAAAACATGTGATTATATCCTGCATGCGGGAGATTTTGCCGATGAGAGCATATTAGATAAACTGCGAATGCTGAGAGGAAAGCTTTATGTTGTGAGAGGAAACAATGATTTTTATTGGGCTGATAAGCTGCAGTACCGGCTTCGATTCCGGATTGAAGAACTGGAATTTCTGCTGGTTCACGATCAGTATGATGCAGGGCGCGCAGCCGCAGAAGCGGATGTGATCGTTTACGGACATACGCATCGGTATTCGGAAGCGGTGTCTGACGGACAGCTGTGGCTGAATCCGGGCAGCTGCGGGTTTCCGCGGTTTGGCGGCGGCGTGTCCATGGCGGTGATGGATATCAGCGGAAGAGATTACCGGGTTACAAAGATTGAATTGTAATGGTCAGCTGATCATCCCGCCGATCATTCCCGCGGCCATGCACATGACCATGGTGGCCGCGATATGTGTGGGATCGGAGCTGATGCTCTGGTTTAAAAGGAGAGAACCGATCAGAAGAATCAGAAAATAGGACGTACCCATCAGGATGCCCCAGAGAAATTTATGCACCCGAATTCGTTTTCCGGCGATAATTCCGCCCAGAAGACAGGAAATGATGTATGTAGCCAGGATGCCGATGTTGACGATATCCTCGCCCGGCTGAAGCTTCAGCAGCAGAAGAGCCAGCATAAGCAGGGCCAGTCCGGTAATGATATACATGATCAGAAGTGTGCTGATGATGGTCAGGGGTCTGCTGTCTTGTTTTTTTGATTCACGCATTACGGTTACCTCCCGGGTCTTTATTCTTTTATAATATATGTTTCTCTTGAAAAAATAGAACAGATATCCTGTCTTTTGCAGGAGAATAGAGTGAAAAATGCCCTCAACCCCAGTATTTATGCTGGATTGAGGGCTTGTCATTTTGTCATATTTTCATGGAGAAATTTCTACTTTTTGGTGTTTGCTAAAATTTTTTTGATTTCCCCGAGGGTGAGTGTGTGAATTTATTTCTGTAAATATATCAGATCTTCTATGATAAGTTGA
>JAJPZY010000012.1 GCA_021204085.1 Clostridiales bacterium
ATCATAGAAGACCTAACATTTAAACTTTTACAGACTTTTTTTCATACTCCCTCCATCGCTGAAGTACAGTATGCGTTTTATCAGGAGGAAGTAAAGCTGGCGGAAGCCATGGGCGTCGGTATCCAGTATTTCCCGAAGAAAAATTTCCTTTCCCGGACAAGCATTCTGGGGCCGGAGTATATGGGTGATGAGTGCATCGTACCTTTTGATGATCAGTGGCCGACCGGCTACGGCACGGGACCGTTTACCATACAGAACCGTTATATCACGGAGGATGTTCCGGTGGGCTGCCATATTTACCATGAACTCGGGAAAAAGTACGGCATTGCGACGCCGGTGATCGACAGCATGATTACCCTCGGCTCCGTGATGACCGGGCATGATTTTTATGCGGAAGGCCTGACGCTTGACGATATTGGTATCGGAAGTTTGGATAAAGAACAGCTGCTTACTTATTTGAATGAGGGCATTCTGTAATTCCGGGTGAAGCAGCAGATGGAAAGAGTAGTAACTTTGATTGTTTTTGGCTGCATTAAACGGATTCGAACGGAGGGATGAACGATGACCTGGCAGGGAAGGCTTGAAACGAGAGAAAATTTAGACGGGATCCATGAGACCCCGGCGCGCTATACGGCGGGATTTGCTATCGGCATCATCGCCATTGAATTGATTTATCCGAAAATGCCGGGGAATGTGGCAAACGCGACAACCTACCCGTTTCCGGTTTTGTATCGGAAGGTTACGTTTGATGTAGAGCGGCTTTTCGCCGGCGATGTGGCCTTAAAGGATGAGATTTTAGCGGCGGCCAGAGAGCTAGAAGAGGAGGGTGTCCGCGCAATCATCGGAGCCTGCGGATATTTTGCCTACTTTCAGCGGGAGGTGGCGGAGGCGGTAAACGTGCCGGTGTTTTTGTCGAGCCTTTGCCAGCTTCCTTTGATAAAAACGGCGGTTTCCGCAAAGAAAAAAATCGCTGTTTTTGCAGCCAGCGGAGAGAACATCAGCGATACTGTGCTGCGGCAGGTCGGCACGGACATGGAGCGGGTGCTTGTCGTGGATATCGGCGGCCTTCCGGAATTTCACGCCATCCGCTACGGAGAGACCACGCTGGATAACGGCCGACTGAAAAGGGCGCTCTGCGAAGTTGCGGCTGATCTGTTGAAGCGGGAACCAGAGGTGGGCGCGATTTTGCTGGAGTGCAGTGACCTGCCGCCCTATGCGAAGGCGATTCAGGAGGTTACCGGGCTGCCGGTTTTCGATTTTAATACGATGATCGATATGGTGTATCATGCGGTGGTGCAGAAGACATACTACGGGTATTTTTAAATTAAGATATGACCGGATTTGGTTAGAATTTAGCAGATTAGAAGTGTTTGCTGTCCGAATGATAGTCTGCTGAGATTTACAGTAATTGATTGGTTTTTGGAATTTACAGTGAAACAAGCAGTGTTGACAGTTGAGGATAGCTTGTTATTATCGAGTTTTTGTATACATTGAGGAGAAACAGATGCCGAATTTATCTCAGCGAACAGCGATTTTTACGGACTCCGTCATCCGCCGGATGACGCGGGTTTCCAATAAATATGGGGCAGTTAATCTGTCTCAGGGGTTCCCGGATTTTGATCCGCCCAAAAAACTGACGGATGCATTGACAGCGGTTGCGCCGCGCGGACCCCATCAATATGCGTTAACCTGGGGTGCGCAGAATTTCCGGGAGGCTCTCGCAAAAAAGCAGGAGCATTTTTCCGGTATGCGCATCAATCCGGATAGGGAGATTGTGGTGACCTGCGGGAGCACGGAGGCGATGATGGCGGCCATGATGTCTGTCTGCGATCCGGGAGATAAAGTGGTGGTCTTTTCCCCGTTTTATGAGAATTACGGGGCGGACGCGATCTTAAGCGGGGCGGAGCCGATCTATGTGCCGCTTGTGCCGCCGGCATTTGAGTTTGACGCAGATGAGCTGGAGGCGGCAATCCGCCGGCCGGGCGTGAAAGCGCTGATTCTCTGCAACCCTTCAAATCCCTGCGGAAAAGTGTTTACCAGGCAGGAGCTGGAAATAATCGCGGAACTTGCTATCCGATATGATATTTTTGTGATCACCGACGAGGTGTATGAACACATTGTATATAAGCCGTATGAGCATGTATATCTGGCGGCTCTGCCGGGGATGCGGGAGCGGACAATCATCTGCAGTTCCCTGTCGAAAACGTATTCCATTACCGGATGGCGGCTCGGATATGTGATGGCCGTTCCGGAAGTAATCGACCGGGTGAAAAAGGTACATGATTTTCTGACGGTCGGGGCGGCGGCTCCGCTGATGGAAGCGGCGGTGACGGCACTTCGGTTTGACGACGCCTATTATGACTGGCTGCAGCAGAAGTATACGCATATGCGGGATTTGTTTGTCGGCGGTTTAAAGGAGAGAGGTATCTCCTGCACGGAACCGCAGGGCGCTTACTATGTGCTGGTGGATATCAGTGAATTCGGCTATGCGGATGACGAGGAGTTCTGCATTGATCTGGCGCGCGAGGTCGGCGTCGGCGCGGTGCCCGGATCCAGTTTTTTTAAGGAAGATGTCAATCATCTGATCCGCTTCCATTTTGCCAAGCAGGATGAGACGTTAAACGAGGCGCTTTTCCGGCTGGAGGGAATCAGGAAATTAAAGAGGTAGGAAAAGATGGGCAATGCTTTTTGCCGCCTTGATCATGCTATATTTTACTGATTTTTTAGAACTTATAAAAGCTTATATAAGCAGGACACTATTGTGAAATACGAGGGATAAGCTATGCTATTATTTGATAAGCAGAAGAAAAGAGATGCAAAGGAGCGCAAATCAGTCATTGCAGAAGCGCCGTTAAAGTTCAGGAAGACTGTAAGCAGCCTTCTGGATGCGGAGAATGCCGAAGATTTTAATGAGATGCTGCGGTTTGCGGAAATCCTTGAGGAGGAAGGCGCTGATGAAAAATTCTGGATTACGCAGATGGCCACGGCATATCTGGGGTTGGGTAAACCCAGGTCGGCTGAGCAGTATGTTGATAAACTGTATGCGGAAAACAGAGAGGAGCTTAGTGTTGTCATCTTAAAGGCGGTTTGCTGCCAGTTGTGCGGAGATGCCATACAGGCGGAACAGATTCTTGAACAGGAGTACCCGCCGAAAGAATATATTCCCTTTTATTATTCCACCTATGCGGATGTTCTGGAAAAGCAGGGAAGGCTGCAGGAGTCTTATGAAAAATATCAGGTTGTCTGTAATCATTTTCAAAAGGGATATGATCCCGGCGAGATCCTGATGGATGGGGTATTTCAGCGTATGATCGAGTTGGGGATGGTTGTCGGTCTGGATTCTATCAATTATGATATGGATACCTACATCAGTTTTTTGAGTGAAATTGAAAATACTGTGGAGATGCAGGAACGCGTATCCGACAATCTGGTGTTTTTTTCACATTATTTGACGGATAAAGAGTATTGGGAGCCATTTCGCAGGCTGGCGGACAGCCTTACAAAGAGAGGTTTCATGTCGGAAGAACCTTTTGCCGGCGTTCTGCGCTCCGCTCATATATCTCTGGAATCCTATGAAATTCATGAGGACAGTACGGTCAGCAAATTCATGGGGGATCTGATAAATTATGTGATAGCTTTCGTGTCGCTCGAGGAGCAGAAGAAGGAAGATCCCAATAGCCTTTCGGCTGAACAGGAAGAAGATCTGATTTTATATCGAACGGAAGCTGCTACCATGAAATATCTGGCACACAAGAGATTGCCCGGCATTTTTGCGGAGTTGGATTATGTCAGGGAGCAATATCCCTATACCTATGACTGCCTGGCTGATTTTGATAAGGAGTTAAGGGGAGATGCAAGGAATACAACCGAGAAGTACCGCAGACTGACGATTGAAGGATTGGGAGGGGGAGAACGTTCACAATCATCTTTTGATAAATTTTATGATGAAATGTACGGCGGCGGAACACTGATGTGGGATTCCGGTTCAGGGAGCTATGAACGTGCGGGAAAGAAGATTAGCAGAAATGATCCATGCCCTTGCGGCAGCGGGAAAAAATATAAACACTGCTGCGGGAGAAAATAACAGCAGGGAGATTCATGAAAGTACCTGACCGGAGAAGCGGTTGTGCGGCAGGTGATTATAAATTACGTAATCAGGTGGTTGACATTTTCTCAGACATTCTTTATAATTTGAATGATTTTTTTAAGAAAAGCGATGACGAAGACAGTACGCTGGCAAAGAACTTCTCAGCGAGCCGGGTTGGTGTGAGCCGGTATCAGTATTTCCAGCCGAATATCCCTTCTGAGTAGCAGTTTTGAAACGAGAGGCGGCAGAAGTGCCGCAGGGTGCAATTGGTAAATGAGATTTCTCATTGTTGTTGCATATCTCAGAGTAGAGACTGACGGAATCCCACCGTTAACGGGGAGCAGTATCCGGCATCTGAAGAGGCCGCGTACTTTCGAACAGGTGGTTAGTGATGGTATGTGCCCTCATCCTTTTCGGATGGGGGTCATTTTCATTTTAAGAGAGGAGAGCAGATCATGTACGAAAAAGTTTCCACGAACATGAATTTCGTCGAGCGTGAGAAGAAGACGGAAGCATTCTGGCGGGAGAACGATATTTTCAGAAAAAGTATGGAAAACCGCAAAGAAGGCGAGACTTATACGTTTTATGACGGACCGCCCACGGCAAACGGCAAGCCGCACATCGGGCATGTACTGACCCGTGTAATCAAAGATATGATTCCGCGTTATCAGACCATGAAGGGAAAGATGGTTCCGCGGAAAGCCGGCTGGGATACACACGGCCTGCCGGTAGAGCTGGAGGTAGAAAAGCTGCTGGGTCTTGACGGAAAGGACCAGATCGAAGAGTACGGCATTGAGCCTTTTATCCGCCAGTGTAAGGAGTCCGTCTGGAAGTACAAGGGCATGTGGGAGGATTTTTCCAACACGGTCGGTTTCTGGGCAGATATGGACAATCCTTATGTCACATACGACGATGATTATATTGAGTCCGAGTGGTGGGCGTTAAACCAGATCTGGAAGAAGGGTCTGCTTTATAAGGGATTCAAGATTGTTCCTTACTGCCCGCGGTGCGGCACCCCGCTGTCGACGGCGGAGGTTTCACAGGGATATAAGACGGTAAAAGAGCGTTCCGCGATTGTCCGGTTTAAGGTCGTTGGTGAGGATGCATATTTCCTTGCGTGGACGACGACTCCGTGGACGCTGCCGAGCAATCTGGCGTTGTGCGTTAACCCGGACGACACTTATGTGAAGGTGAAGGCGGGCGACGGCTATGTTTATTATATGGCGGAAGCTCTGCTGGATACGGTTCTCGGGAAATTTGCCGCGAAGGATGGCGCAGAGGCAGATTCTTCTGCGGCCGGAAAATCAGGTGCCGGGAAAGGAAACAAGGCAGGGGCAGATACTGAAGATAATGGAAAAGCAGCATGCAAAGATGCAATAAACGCAGAGAAGGCTAGCGCAGCCGCGCCTGCGCAGAGTGCTGACATAGCAGCAAAAGGCTATGAGATTCTTGAAACTTACAAAGGTTCCGATCTGGAATACAAGAAATACGAGCCGTTGTTTGCCTGTGCGAAGGAAGCCGCGGACAAGCAGAACAAAAAGGCGTTTTTCGTCACCTGCGATTCTTACGTAACGATGTCCGACGGTACCGGTATCGTTCATATCGCGCCGGCTTTTGGTGAGGATGACGCGAAGGTGGGACGCAATTATGACCTCCCGTTTGTGCAGTTTGTGGACGGAAAAGGCCTGATGAGTGAGGAGACGCCTTATGCCGGCGTGTTTGTGAAAAAAGCGGACCCGATGGTTCTTGTAGATCTGGACAAAGAGGGCAAGCTGTTTGACGCTCCCAAGTTTGAGCATGAGTATCCGCACTGCTGGCGGTGCGACACTCCGCTGATCTATTACGCGCGTGAGTCCTGGTATATCAAAGAGACAGCGGTAAAGGATAATCTGATCAAAAATAATAATACGGTCAACTGGATTCCCGAGTCCATCGGTAAAGGAAGATTCGGAAACTGGCTGGAGAATATTCAGGATTGGGCGATTTCCCGCAACCGCTACTGGGGTACGCCGCTGAATATCTGGGAGTGCGAGTGCGGACATCAGGAGTCTATCGGAAGCCGTGCCGAGCTGGCTGAGAAGAGCGGCAACCCGGAAGCTGCTAAGATAGAGCTACACCGCCCCTACATTGATGAGATTACGATCAAGTGCCCTTGCTGCGGAAAAGAAATGCACCGCGTGCCGGAAGTTATCGACTGCTGGTTCGATTCCGGAGCGATGCCGTTTGCCCAGCATCACTATCCGTTTGAGAATAAAGAGGTATTTGAACAGCAGTTCCCCGCACAGTTTATCTCGGAGGCGGTGGATCAGACCCGCGGGTGGTTCCATTCTCTGATGGCGGAGTCTACGCTGCTGTTTAACAAGGCTCCCTATGAGAATGTCATCGTTCTGGGACATGTACAGGATGAAAACGGGCAGAAGATGAGTAAGTCTAAAGGAAACGCCGTGGATCCGTTTGAGGCCTTAGAACAGTATGGCGCCGATGCCATCCGCTGGTATTTTTACATCAACTCCGCACCCTGGCTGCCGAACCGTTTTCACGGGAAAGCCGTTCAGGAAGGACAGCGGAAATTCATGGGAACTCTGTGGAATACCTATGCGTTTTTCGTTCTCTACGCGAACATTGATAATTTTGACGCGACGAAATATTCGCTGGAATATGATAAATTGTCCGTGATGGATAAGTGGCTGCTCTCCAGACTGAATACCACCGTTCGCACGGTCGACGAGGATCTTGGCTCTTACCGGATCCCGGAGGCGGCGCGTGAGCTTCAGGCTTTTGTGGAAGATATGAGTAACTGGTATGTCCGCCGCGGACGTGAGCGCTACTGGGCGAAAGGGATGGAGCAGGATAAGATCAATGCTTATATGACGCTGTATACCGCGCTTGTAACAATTGCGAAGCTGGCGGCGCCCATGATTCCTTTTATGACAGAGGATATTTACCGCAATCTGGTCTGCAGTATTGACACATCTGCGCCGGAGAGCGTCCATCTGACCGACTATCCGGTCTGCGATGAGAGCATGATCGATCCGGAACTCGAGAAAAACATGGATCAGGTGTTAAAGATCGTTGTGCTCGGACGTGCGGCGAGAAACGCTTCCAATATAAAGAACCGTCAGCCGATCGGGGAGATGATGGTGCAGTCGCCGGCAGTGCTTCCGGAGTATTTCACCGACATTATCGCAGATGAGCTGAATGTCAAAAAAGTGACGTTTAAGGATGACGTCAGCGAGTATACAAGCTACGAATTTAAGCCGCAGCTTCGGACGGTAGGGCCGAAATACGGCAGATATCTGGGACAGATTAAGGCTGCCCTTGCCAATGTAAACGGGCATGAAACCTATGCAAATTTGAAGAAAAATGGGTCGATTACCTTGACAAAGATTGCGGAAGATATTATTCTGACAGAGGATGACCTTCTGATTTCTGTGGCTCAGACGGAAGGTTTTGCCATTGAAACAGGAAATGATATCACGGTTGTGCTGGATACACGGCTGACGCCGGAGCTGATCGAGGAGGGTCTTGTGCGTGAGATTATCAGCAAGGTACAGACCATGCGAAAGGAAGCCGGATTTGAGGTAATGGATCGGATTACACTTACCTGGCAGGCGGATCAGACAATCTGTGATGTGTTTGCAGCCCATGCGGCAGAGATCGGCAGCGATGTCCTTGCGGCACAGATTCGGGAGGCGGAGCCGGTCGGATACAGTAAAGAGTGGAATATCAATGGGCACAAAGTATTGTTAGGAGTAGAAAGAAATGAGCAATAATTTATTTGACAAAGAGAAGTTTAAAGAGGAAGTGAAAGATAACGTCCGCATGCTCTTCAGAAAAAAGCTTTCTGAGGCGACGGATCAGGAGATTTTTCAGGCTGTATCTTATACGGTGAAGGATGTTGTGATCGACCAGTGGCTGGCGACACAGCAGACATTTGACAGAGATGACCCGAAGATGGTTTATTATATGTCCATGGAGTTCCTGATGGGACGTGCGCTGGGAAATAACCTGATCAACCTGACTGCTTACAAAGAAGTGCGTGAGGCTCTAGATGAGATGGGCATCAATCTGGATGCCATTGAGGATCAGGAGCATGATCCTGCGCTCGGCAACGGCGGTCTCGGCCGTCTGGCTGCCTGCTTCGTGGATTCTCTGGCAACTCTGGGATATGCGGCATATGGCTGCGGCATCCGTTACCGTTACGGTATGTTCAAGCAGGCGATCGTTGATGGTGCTCAAGTTGAGAAACCGGACAACTGGTTAAAGAACGGTTATCCGTTTGAGCTGCGCCGCCCGGAGCATGCGTTTATTGTGAAGTTCGGCGGTTATGTACGCTCGGAACCTCTTCCGAACGGCCGGACAAAATATTATCAGGAGAATTGTCAGACGGTTCGTGCAGTACCGTATGATATGCCGATTGTCGGTTATAAGAATAATGTGGTAAATACACTGATGATCTGGGATGCGGAGCCGACGAATGAGTTCCAGCTAGATTCCTTTGATAAGGGTGATTATCACAAGGCAGTAGAGCAGGAAAATCATGCGCGCAACCTGGTTGAAGTACTTTATCCGAATGACAATCATATTCAGGGTAAGGAGCTGCGCTTAAAACAGCAGTATTTCTTCGTATCTGCTTCCGTACAGCGTGCGGTTGCCCGTTATAAGAAGTATCATCCCGACATCAAGAAGATGTATGAGAAGGTTGTCATTCAGATGAACGATACCCATCCTACCGTGGCAGTTGCCGAGCTGATGCGTATCCTCATAGATGAAGAGGGCCTTGGCTGGGATGAAGCGTGGAATGTTACTACAAAAGTCTGCGCATATACGAACCATACCATTATGGCGGAAGCGCTGGAGAAGTGGCCTATTGAGATTTTCTCCCGTCTCCTGCCGCGTATTTACCAGATCGTGGAGGAGATCAACCGCAGATTCCTCCTGCAGATTGAAGCGAGATTCCCCGGCGATCAGGCCCGCAAAGAGCGGATGACGATTGTCCATAATGGGCAGGTGCATATGGCGCATCTGGCCATTGCGGCAAGTTTTTCCGTAAACGGTGTGGCGAGACTGCACACCGAGATTTTGAAAAAGCGTGAGCTGAAAGATTTCTACGAGATGTCTCCGGAGAAGTTCAATAATAAGACAAACGGCATCACGCAGCGCCGTTTCCTTCTTCACGGCAATCCGCTGCTGGCAGACTGGGTGACGGATAAGATCGGATCCGACTGGATTACAAATTTAAGCGCGATGAAGAAGCTGTCCGTGTATGTGGATGATGAGAAAGCGCAGCAGGAGTTCATGAACATCAAGTATAAGAACAAGCTGCGTCTGGCGAAATACATTCAGGAGCACAACGGGATTGAAGTGGATCCCCGCTCGATTTTTGATGTACAGGTAAAGCGTCTGCATGAGTACAAGCGTCAGCTGATGAATATTCTGCACGTGATGTATCTGTATAACAAGATTAAAGAGCATCCGGATATGCCGTTCTATCCCCGGACGTTTATCTTCGGCGCGAAGGCTGCGGCGGGCTATGAAGTAGCCAAGCTGACCATCAAGCTGATCAACTCCGTGGCGGATGTCATCAATAATGATAAGAGTATCAATGGTAAGATCAAAGTTGTCTTCATTGAGGATTACAAGGTTTCCAATGCGGAGATCATCTTTGCGGCGGCTGATGTATCGGAGCAGATTTCCACAGCCAGTAAGGAAGCATCCGGAACCGGCAACATGAAGTTTATGTTAAACGGTGCGGTGACCATCGGTACCATGGACGGCGCGAATGTTGAGATGGCAGAGGAAGTCGGCGAGGAGAACATGTTCATCTTCGGTATGAGTTCCGATGAAGTTATGGAGCACGAGAGATTGCGCGATTATCATCCGATGGACATTTTCAACAGCGACCAGGAGATCCGTCAGGTGCTGATGCAGCTGATCAACGGGTTCTATTCTCCGAATCAGACGGAGCGCTTCCGGAAGCTTTACAACTCTCTGCTGAATACAGAGAACACGCAGTATGCGGACACGTACTTCTGCCTGAGGGATTTCCGTTCCTATGCACAGGCACAGGAGCGTGTGGAAGAAGCGTACCGTGATGAGAAGCGGTGGGCAAAGATGGCAATGAGCCAGGTGGCTTGTGTGGGTAAGTTCTCTTCTGACCGTACCATTCAGGAGTATGTCGATGAGATCTGGCATCTGGATAAGATTACTGTGGAGATGGAAGAAGAGTAGAAATGTTTCGTGTAGATGGTGCTGTGTATGGTGCCGGGTTTAGTACGGTGCTTGTACCGTGCCGGGTAATAGGTTTCGTACAGCGTAAAGTACGGTGTTTGGCATGGTATCAGGCACAGTGTATGAAACGGCATTAGGCATGATATCTAAAATGGTGTCAGCTACAGCATAAAGTATGGTGTTTAGCACAGCATTATGTACAGCGTTTCATGATGTATTTCTTATAGTGTTTGGTAGTGCATTTAGCGAATCATTGCACTCTCTTGTTTGTGATTTGCTGAACTGGTATTTAGTTGGGCGGGAGAGATTCTCCCGCCTGATTGAAACTTAAAGCTGAGCAGTGTGTCCTGGGATTTGTAATAAGGCTTGAGATTGGCAGAAGGTTCTGGGATTTGAAGCAGATTATGAGATTGGCAGAAGGCTCTGGGATTTGAAGCAGATTATGAGATTGGCAGAAGGTTTCTGAGATGTGTTGCAGGTTCTGAGGTTTGCTATAGATAGAATAGTTTGGATGATCTAAGTTTAATTATCTGATTTATATGTTTTTCTGTTTTTATAAACAGGTTCTTTGATTTTCGTATCAAAAGCATCACTTTTTTCGCCATATTAATTATAGTTACAGACAAACAAGTAATAGTTGTCTGTGAGCATGGGAAATAACCTACAAAAACAAGAAAAAAAGAAAAGTAGTGGGCTTCCGGAAGAGAAAATGACCCACAAAAACAAGAAAAAAAGAAAAATAGTGGGCTTCCGGAAGATAGAACAACCCATCAAAACAAGATAATTGGAAAATTTGTGGGAGTCTAACCTGAAATTATCATGTGATACAGTAATACTCAGAAAAATATGCGGGGCATGGTATACAATGATCATTTTTAGAGGTATGATTTGGCGGCTTAGGTTTTAAAAATGATTTTATCAATATTTTTTAAAGAAAATGGGGGCAGAATATGAGTAACCTTTATAAAGAATTACAAAAGGAAAAAGAAGAGTTAGAGAGTGCAATTAAACAGGCAGATGCTTTTTTGCAGGAAGCTCCGGAAGGACAGTTAAAGATTGCTGAAAAAGGAAATCGTCATCAATATTATTTATGGAGAAAAGAAGAAAAGGAAAAATATCCAAACGGAAGATATATTAAGAATTGTGAGAAAGAATTAGTCGGTATGCTGGCACAAAAGTCCTATTATCAAAAAGTTTTAAATGTCGCAAAATATCGCCTTAAGAAATTAGAGAAATGTTTTGAAGATTACGAAGAGGATGAGCTGACGAAAATATACGAACAGCTAAAACCGTCCCGTAAGAAACTGGTTCAGCCAATTCGGCTTCCGGATGACATGTTTATTAAACAGTGGGAGAATGTGACTTATAAAAAGAGAGTATTTGCGCCGGGTGATCAGGAAATTTATACAGAAAAAGGCGAGCGGGTGCTGTCAAAATCTGAGAAAATACTTGCTGATAAATTTTATTTGATGAAAATTCCGTACCGCTATGAATATCCGCTGGAGCTTTCCGGAATGGGAATTGTACACCCGGATTTTATGTTGCTAAATAAGAGAACCCGGAAGGAATACTATTGGGAGCACCTTGGAATGATGGACGACCAGGAATACTGTGTAAATGCGATCCGTCGCATTGAAATTTATGAAAAGAATAATATTCTTCCGGGGAAACAGTTGATTCTGACATATGAAACAAAATCATGCCCGTTAAATATTAAAGTGGTTGAACGGTTAATAGAAGCATATTTCTGTTAATGTACAGAATGATTTGTTGGTTGTCATAACATGTTAATCAGTATGATAGAGCGTCAGTTTTTTCTTTTGTTGTAAGTGTCAGGGATTATTTCATGAATAGGTATTATAGTTTTAAGAATGCTTTTAAGATTGCAATTTTTGAACGGTTTTGATCGGCGGAAGGATATATCATATATTGACTGAGAAGTTGTGCCAAAGCATATACTTTAACCGGAAGATATGTTGAAAAATAAGTAAAAAAATGTATCGAAAAAAGTCGCACATCTCAAAATATTATGTTGCCGTTATGTTATTGGAAGTTTCATAGGGAGTATGAAAAAAAGTCTGTAAAAGTTTAAATGTTAGGTCTTCTATGATA
>JAJPZY010000039.1 GCA_021204085.1 Clostridiales bacterium
CAACTTATCATAGAAGATCTGATATATTTACAGAAATAAATTCACACACTCTTTTCTCATGAATTATAGAATAATAAATATTATTTCTATCCAAACGGATGCCTGCTTCAGTCCTCCGCCCAGTCGAGTGCCCGCGTCACCGCCTTGCGCCAGCCTTTCATCAGCTGCGCGCGCTTCTCCTCTTCCATATCAGGCGTAAAGGTACATTCCAGCTCCCAGTTCTCACAGATTTCATCCAGGCTTTCCCAGAATCCCACTGCAAGACCCGCCAGATAAGCAGCTCCCAGCGCCGTCGTCTCCACACATTTCGGACGCAGGACATCTACGCCCAGCATGTCCGCCTGAAACTGCATCAGGAAGTTGTTATTGGAGGCTCCGCCGTCCACCTTAAGATTCCGAATTTTCACATCGGACTCTTTCTCCATGATCTCAATGATTTCTTTATTCTGGTAAGCGATGGATTCCAGTGTTGCACGGATAAAATGCGCCTTATTACATCCCCGTGTGAGCCCCACCACAGCTCCTCTGGCGTACGAATCCCAATACGGAGCGCCGATGCCGGTAAACGCCGGCACCACATACATGCCATTGGTGTCCGGCACAGACACAGCATATTCTTCGGACTCGGCCGCATTTTTCACCAGCTGCATCTCGTCGCGAAGCCACTGGATGCCGGCTCCCGCTACAAAGATACTCCCCTCAACCGCATACTGCACGGTGCCTTCAACCGATGCCGCAACCGTGGTCAGCAGGCCGTTGGGGGAAAGAACCTTATCGTCTTCCCCGATATTCAGCAAAATAAATCCGCCGGTGCCATATGTACTCTTCACATCACCGGGATGAAAGCCGCACTGTCCGAACAGAGCCGCCTGCTGATCGCCTGCAGCACCGGAAATCGGAATGCTGGCCCCCAGAACATTTGTCTCTGTGTACCCGTAAATGTGGCTTGAAGGGCGCACCTTCGGCAGCATGGACTTCGGAATCCGGAAATACTCCAGAATTTTCTCATCCCAGCAAAGGTTATGAATATCAAACATCATCGTCCGGGAAGCATTCGTATAATCCGTCACATGCACCGTGCCGCGCGTCAGGCGCCAGATCAGCCAGGTATCAATCGTGCCGAAAACAAGATTCCCCTCCTCGGCCTCCTGTCTTGCACCTTCTACATGATCGAGAATCCAGGCTACTTTAGATGCGGAAAAATACGGATCCGGTACCAGGCCGGTCATTTTCTGTACATACTCCGCCATCCCGTCCTCTTTTAATTTTTCGATCTGATCCGCCGTCCTTCTGCACTGCCAGACAATCGCGTTATACACCGGTTCTCCGGTGTGCCGGTTCCAGACCAGGGTTGTTTCCCGCTGGTTGGTAATACCGATCGCCGCGACATCCACCGCGGAAATTCCCAGCTTCGCAATTGCCTCCATCGACACCGCCAGCTGCGAAGACCAGATTTCCATAGGGTCATGCTCTACCCAGCCCGGCTGAGGAAAAATCTGGGTAAACTCTTTCTGTGCCACGCTGCAGATCTTTCCCTGATGATCAAACAAGATCGTCCGGCAGCTGGTCGTCCCCTGGTCCAATGCCATTATATATTTTTTCATGAATATGCTCCTCTCCTTCGATAACTATGATTGCGAAGCTTAAACAACTTCCTTCGTCGCGATAACTGATACCCCCGTGTCCGCAACATTTTCCACGATCACCTGACCGATATGCACCGGTGCAGGCACTGTAATTCCCTTTAACTGTTTCACACAGTCAAAAATCTTTCCCTTCGGAATATCCGAGGCGGTCTTTACGGATACCATTCCGCCGCCCGTCACCATAACCGTAGATGTGACAATGCGGGTAGGGTTCGTCAGTTCTTTTCTGGCATAATCGTCTCCCCTCTTGCAGGTATTGCCTGTGACGGAAACAACCTCGCCATTTTCCATTTCTGCCGACAGATTGCAGCCCATGGGGCATCCGATACAGATTAATTCCCGTTTCTCCATCACGACTCCTCCTCTATCTTCACAATGATTTTACCGATCGGCTGATGCTGCTCAAGGACTTCGCGCTTTAACACGACCTCCTCCATCTCACCCGGTGCAACAACCGGACGCTTTTTATGAATGATGCGTTCATCATCCAGATAAACGCTGACATAACAGTTTTTCACGATCCGTCCCACGCGGAACCGCACAGTCATCTTCTCCTGCATATGCTCCACATGAACGGAGCTGGGTACGGTGTAACGAACGTCGCCCTGCGCCACCATCGGAACCGCACCTTTCTTTTCTTCCTCTCCGCGCCGGATATAATCTGCCGCATGACGGCCTGCCATCGCCGCTTCCTCGGAAACATAGTCTACCAGGTCATGAACATGGAGCACATTTCCGCAGGCAAAAACTCCCGGGATGTTCGTCTCCAGGCTCTCATCCACGACCGGCCCGTTTGTAATGGGATTCAGTTCTACGCCCATGCCGCGGGAAAGCTCGTTTTCCGGAATCAGACCGCAGGATAAAAGCAACGTATCACAGGTATACTCCTCCTCCGTACCCGGAATCGGACGCCCGGTGCTGTCTACTTCCGCAATCGTGATGCCTTCCACACGCTCCCGGCCTTTGATATCTACCACCGTATGGCTCAGCTTCAGCGGAATATCAAAATCATTCAGACACTGCACAATGTTTCTCTTCAATCCGCCGGAATACGGCATCAGCTCAGCCACAACCTTGACTTTCGCACCCTCCAGCGTCATCCGCCGCGCCATGATCAGCCCGATATCTCCGGATCCGAGAATCACAACCTCACGCCCCGGCATAAAGCCCTCAATATTTACCAGACGCTGCGCGGTACCCGCAGAATAAATACCCGCCGGACGGTAACCCGGAATGTTTAACGCTCCGCGCGGGCGCTCCCGGCATCCCATCGCCAGGATTACCGACTTCGCCTGAATCTCTGTCAGACCCTCATCTTTATTTAAAAGGGTCACCACTTTATCCTCAGAAATATCCAAAACCATCGTCTCCGTCTCATACGGGATTCCAAGCTCCAGCACTTTGTCAATATAGCGCTGTGCGTACTCCGGTCCGGTCAGCTCCTCTTTAAAAGTATGAAGCCCGAAGCCGTTATGGATACACTGATTTAAAATGCCGCCGAGTCCGTTATCACGTTCGATGATCAGAATGTCCTCGACTCCGCTTTCTCTCGCCGCCGCTGCTGCCGCAAGCCCTGCCGGGCCGCCGCCAACGATCATTACGTCACATTGTCTCATAAGTCCTTCTCCTCCCTACAGCCTGTCTTTATTTGTCCCGACAATCAGGCCGGAATCCACGCCGTTCTTTCGAATCTCCTCCATGCCGGTTCCGCACTCTCTGGCCAGAATCTCCATCGTCCGCGGTGTACAAAAGCCTGCCTGGCATCTGCCCATATCGGCTCTGGTCCGCCGCTTCACGCCGTCCAGCGTCGTCGCGCCTAAGGGGCGATGGATGGCATCCAGCACCTCACCCTCGGTTACGGTTTCACACCTGCAGACAATTTTTCCGTAAGCAGGATTTTCGGTAATGAGTTTTTTCTGGTCTTCTTTGTTCAGGGACGCAAAGGAGACAACGCCTTTTCTGGTCTCGATAAAGTTTTCCTTTTCCGTCAGCTCCATCATGCCTGCCACGATATCCCGGACATAAAGCCCCACCGCCGGCGCACTGGAAAGTCCCGGCGACTCAATGCCCGCCACATCAATAAAGCCCTTCGCATCCGCAGCCTCCCCGATGATAAAATCACCGCGGTCGTCGTGGGCACGCAGACCCGCAAAGGATGTAATCACCTGACGGCGGGGAATTGTATTCACCGAAAGCTCCGCCATCTTCTGAAGATTCGCCAGTCCATCGGCAGTCGTAAATGTGCCATCCTTATCCTCAATATCCTCCGCCGTCGGCCCCATCAGCAGATTCCCATGGACCGTCGGCGTTACCAGAACGCCTTTTCCCATCTTGCCCGGGAGCTGGAAAATCGTATGGGACACCAGATTACCCACACTCTTGTCAAACAGACAATACTCACCTTTTCTCGGAACAATCGTAAATTTATCCTCACTGACCATATTGTGGAAAACGTCCGCGTAAACGCCGGCCGCGTTGATCACGATCTTCGCCTCAACATCGCCCTGAGAAGTATGAAGAAAGTACCCTTCCTCTCTCTTCTGAATATCCAGGACCTCCGTACCCAGCTTAAACTCTGCACCGTTTACCGCAGCGTTTTCCGCATAAGCAATGTTCATGCCAAACGGACATACAATCCCGCCGGACGGTACATGCAGCACCGCGTAAACGGTATCTGCCAGATTCGGCTCCAGCGCAAGCGCTTCCTCACGGGAAAGAATCTTCAGGCCCTTCACGCCATTGACCTCTCCCCTCTCCAGCAGTTCCTGCAGCTTCGGCAGCTCATCCTCTCCCTGACAGACCACCATGGAACCGTTTTGCTTAAACGGAAAATCCAGTTTTTCAGCCATCTCTGCCATCATAAGGTTCCCCTGAAGATTCAGCTTTGCCTTCAGGCTGCCGGGCGCCGCGTCAAATCCGCCATGGACAATGCCGCTATTGGCTTTACTTGTCCCCTCGCAGACATCTGTTTCCTTCTCCAGCACACAGATGTCAAGCTGGTAACGTGATAACTCACGCGCTACCGCACAGCCGGACACACCCGCGCCGATGATTACTACATCATACATTTTTTAGCTCCTCCTTATATACTCATTCTTAAAGTTATAATTCCCACACATCCGCATTTGTGGATGAAATTGCTACTGCACCTGCCTGTATGGCATTCATGACATCATCCCGATCTGCGATCAGGCCGCCGCAGATCACCGGTGTCTTCAACCCTTCGGTGAGCCGCTTCGTCACTTTCGGCATCACGCCGGGCAAAATCTCAATCATATCCGGCTGCACGACCGATTCCTGCTTTTTCAGGTTCTGCAGTGCCAGCGAATCCAGAAGGAAAAACCGCAGGATCGTGAACAATCCCAGCTCCCGCGCTCTGCGAATCAGCGCGGGCCGCGTGGAAATAATGCCATCCAGATCTGTCAGCTGCTTCATAAAGTCAACCGCCACTTCCCGGCTGCTTAGGCCCGCGATCAGATCAATATGGACAATTGCGATCTTCCCGGCATCCCGGATCTTTTTTACAATCTCAGAGATATTACAGATATTCCCGAAAAGGATAAAAACCACTTTCGAATCCATCGTAAGGCAGCGCTCCACACCCTCCCAATCCTTTACAGACATAATGACCGGATTAAATTCGATCATCTCAGTGATTCTGGCTATGTCCGCCACTTTTCCATCTCCCCCTTCCAGACAGCGGCAGAGACGGCAAATCCTTCGTTATTACACAAAAAGAGCAAAGCAATATAGCAGTCATAATCTGACTGATATAATTGCTTTGCTCTCGTCGTCTCGCTGCAACTATATATTTACTTTATCATAGACCCGGGGAGTTTTCAATAGAAATTTCGGCGGAAACATAATATTTTTGACGGATGCAACAGCCGGGATTTTCATATTTTCAGGCAACCGGGGTAACGCTTCGCCAAACTAATCACTAACTGCGACTAAGACGCTCAGAATCGTCTTCGCGCCTAAGTCTCCGTAAGTGCTGGATTTCGTCTCAGCTAAAAACACCCCTACAAAGTTGCCTGAAAATATGAAAATCCCGGCTGCTGCATCCTACCTGAACATCTACATATCTCACTAAATATCTGCACAAAGGTCACATCACACTGTAATTTCAAGTTTCCTGCCGGAATGCTGATAGCGGTAGTATCGCACCCCCGCTGCATCGAGCATCCGCTTGGAGGAGAGCACGGACGGCGTCCCATCATACTTATCCTCCTCGTAGACGATGGTTTTAATCCCGGACTGGATGATTGCCTTGGCACACTCGTTGCAGGGGAACAAAGAAACGTACAGCTTGGCTCCCTCAAGGCTTCCGCCGCGGTAGTTCAGGATCGCGTTCAGCTCGCTGTGAACCACATATGGGTACTTTGTCTCGGATTCGTCGCCCTCCCTGGCCCACGGAAACTCATCATCAGAACATCCCCTCGGGAAGCCGTTATATCCCATGGAAAGTATTTTGTTATCTTCACTTACTATACAGGACCCCACCTGCGAATTCGGATCTTTGGAACGCATCCCCGCCAGCTTCGCCACCGCCATAAAATATTCATCCCATGTAATATAATTCTCTCTTTTTCCTGTCACAATCTGCCCCTCCTTCACAATAACCCGAAAATAAAGTGTCGCCCTGCGACACTTCGCGCGCGAGCGGTTGCGCAGCAAAAACTTCCTATCCGCGAGCTGCGCATCCTCACGGAGTGTTTTTATATCATAGGAAATCGCATACTTTAATACTTTACAACAAGGTCTTTCCTATGATATAAAAAATTCATCCCCGTTAATTTATGATGTGTATCGCGTCATTCTCCTGCCACCGGTAATCCTGCCGCAGCCGCTCCGCCTCAGAAGCCAAAAACAGCTCCGCATTCTGCGGCAGCAAAATCTCGTCAACCCTGTCATTCTCAAAATCGCAGACGTATATCACACTGGTACAATTTAAAAATACCCAGTCAAACCCATTCTCCACCGATGCCTGCCGCTGCTTCATGTAATCAAAAAGTGCTTCCGCATCCACAGACGTTTTTTCCTTCGGATGGAGGAAAAGATATAAACCATTCTTCCTGCACCTGCGATAATTCTTATTCAGCTTTTCCAGTTTCCGGTCAAACCGGTACTTCGCCTTATAAAGATAATCCTGCTCCTTCGTCTCATCCGGCAGGATTGCCCAAAAGCGATTATTATAAAAATGCAGTCGTTCACCGTATCGCTCAAAAACAGACTGCGGCAGTTCCTCCCTCCGACATCCCAGATAACGCTCAATCACGCTTTCCATCTGACCGTCATCCGGAAGCAAAGCCTGACTCACTTCCAGCCCGAAGTCCATCGTCTCATTGATCCAGTCCGGCGACTCGCTTTTGACAAAAAAAGGACGATACTCCGGCCACAGATACTCCAGAGAAATCGCTGCATATATCTCATTCAATCGTTTTTCGTAAGCCACGGTCTGTCCCCTTTTTCATGATGATCCGTTTCATAAAGCGCTCTTTTCATTGGCTTTGTTTTATTGTATCGCTTTTCACACCAATTAGAAAGTACAGGTTTAATTAAAATTCTATGAAATATATATTATTAGTATATTTATTTCAAGCTATATTTTTAGTATATTTTATATATCAACTGATCGTACATGCTTACAAAAAGGATTATCATCGCTATGACACAAAATGACTACGAAAATCTCGGGAGCAAAATGAAAGAGCTTCGCATACGAAATGATCTGACGCAGGCCGAAGTTGCCGCCGCTCTGGATGTAACCCCGGGCTATATCAGCAATGTAGAAAATAACCGAACCGCTATGTCCCTGCGGATTCTGGTCTATTATGCGAAGCTTTTAAATCTCTCACTGGATGCTTTGATCGGAACCATCGACTCCGAATATCAGAATACAGCACTTGACAGAGAGATTATGGGTGAATTGTCAGAAATGGATCCTGACGATAAAAAGAAACTGCTGCAAACCATCCGGCTGTGGAAAAAAGCATAATCCCAGAAGTCATTTTCACTTTGTGACTACCTGCAAAGCTGCACATAATTCAAAGGAACTTAAAATTATCCTTGAAAATCTCTTTCATCGGATTATAATTATCCACATTCTATGCCAGCGTCAGACTGGGATCGCTGACCTGATCTACGTCAAGGAAACGCACAGTTGGCGTTTTATACAGGTTATTGCGGATAAACAACTGCATGTTCAGTTCCATCTCAATGGATGCGATCTGGCGGCTGAGCGCGGGCTGCGTGATGAAAAGCTTGTCCGCCGCCTTAGTGAAACTCAGGCATTTTGCCGCCGTAATGAAATATTTAATCTGGGTAATCGTCATCTGAAGCCAGTCTCCTTTCAGATATCAATGATACCTTTTATCAATTGTTACCACAATTATACTCCCCGCCTGTCAAAAAAGTCGATATATTATATCGATATTTTTTTTCTGAAAAAGCCAACACTATCATGCATGGCATTACCAGAAACCCTCCATACGATAATATTACTCTTCTCCTTCTTCTACAAAACCTCAACACTTTGTCAGCCAAAGCATTGAGGTTTCACATAGCATTTCTATTTCTATAATAGCAACATCCGGAATCTCTGCATACTGCCGCCATTCCAGGCCGTTGCCGTGTTTACTTCTGCGGGTGTGTCTCCAGAAACTCATGTGCAGCTTCGCTCATCGCCTTCACATTCTCCGGCTTCGCATCCGACGGAATATCACAGCCTGTGGCAACCATGCATCCCCACGGTCCGATGTCTTCCAGCAACTTTGTGACATAATCTTTCACTTCTTCCGGAGTACCGAAACTCATCAACTCACAGGGAACATCGCCGAGCGCATGTGTGTCGATAATCTGCTGCCGGTAAGTTTTCAAGTTGCTCTCGTGCACCATATCAAAAATCTCGTGCATCAGCTCCGGCTCCTCCATTAGGTCATCCATGAAAAAAGCCTCCAGAGAGCGTCCGCCGCAGAAATATTCAAACGGTGTGATCATCAGGAAATCACAGATGCAGGGAATCCCCGCCTCATAGAACTTCGCATAGGATCTGGGGTTCGCCTCAAAAAACGGCTTCAGATTTTCCCAGTTATTATCGCACTTTTCAGCAATAAATTTTTTCTGCCAGGCATCCCAACCCATGGCTTTGATATCTTCATACTCCTCCGCCTGCATGTTCTCGGATTCTACCATGCAATTTGATTATAACTGAAATACTTCTGATATTTATTTCACCCTGATCGGAATCCCGGCTACCACCTCCTCCACCTCATCGGCAATCGCTGCGGTCTGTGCGTTAGCCCGCGCCAGGCAGCGCTGGTATTCCTTCGTAGAATCATCGTAAGAAATCCCGTCAGAAAAGACATTATTCGTGACAATGACCAGGTGTTCCGCTTTTCCGGCAAGATGATGGATTCCCTCCATCACAGCCCCAACCACATCGTCTTTCCTTCCGTCATCACTATACATCTCATTGGCTGCCAGATTGGAAAGACACTCCAACAAAACCACTGCGCCGGCAGGAATAGCCGCTTCTTCCAGATGGGTATAACACTCCAACGTCTCAAAACCTTTTCCCGCACGCAGCTTCCGATGTCGGGCGATTCTGCGCTCCCCTTCCTTACCAAAAGGCTCCATCGTCGCCACATAGAGCATTTTCCCTGTATTCAGTTCCATACAGCGGCTCTCCGCATACTCGGATTTTCCGCTGCCGCTGCCGCCTGTCACCAAAAGTATCATTGCGAATTCTCCTGCTTAGCATTTTTACACTAATAAAAAGATCCTACTCCCCAACACCTTTGAAAATCTTATTCATTCTTTTATTCACTCTAAAGGCACATACGTCCCGAACCCCGCCTCGCCAAAAGGGCTCATCTCCCGGTAAATATGAACTGCCATATCCAGAATCGGAAAGAGCGCCACTGCACCGCTGCCTTCCCCCAGGCACATATCACAGGTGAGGAACGGCGTCTTTCCAATGGCTTTGAGAAGCATCGCTCCCGCCGGCTCTTTTGAAACATGGGAAGCCAGAATATAGTCTGCCGCCTTTGGCTCCAGTCGAATCGCAATAAGCGCGGCCACGGTTGAGATAAAACCGTCCGCCACAACCGGAACATGGTAAAGCGCGCCTCCGAGAAACACTCCCACAAGGCCTGCAATGTCAAATCCGCCGACCTTCGCCAGCACGTCGATCGGATCCTGCGGGTTTGGCTGATGCTTTGCCACCGCCGCTTTGATTACCTCAATTTTTCGAGTAAGCCCCGCGCTACTAAGCCCGGCACCCCTGCCGGTCACCGTCTTCACCGGCACATCCAGGAGCACACTGGTCACCGCACTGCTGGTGGTCGTATTTCCGATTCCCATCTCTCCGGTCGCCAGAATCTGATAACCGGCCTCCGCCTTTTCTTTCACCAGTTGTATTCCTGTCTCAACTGCGGCGATTGCCTCATTCCTCGACATGGCTGGCTCCAGGTACATATTTTTTGTACCGTAAGCAATCTTGCGCCGCTCGACTCTCGGCGTATCAACCGCCATCCCGATATCAATGGGAAAAATATCCGTTCCGGTATCCCGGCACATAATGGCTACGCAGGAGCGCAGATCCAGAAAATTCTCCGCCACAACGGCGGTGACTTCCTGGCCCGTCTGTGTCACGCCCTCAGCCACCACACCATTATCCGCACACATGATAATTAAACCCTTTTTTGAAAGATCCACGTTCTCACTGCGCGAGATTCCTGCAATCTGAATAACCGCCTGTTCCAGCTTTCCCAGGCTGCCCAGAGGCTTCGCGACCGTGTCCCAGTGCGTCTTGGCCTTCTGCATAGAGTTCTCGCAAACAGGTTGAATCTGGTTTAACTTTTCATATAATTGATCCTGAGTCACACTCATTCCTTATTCCCTCTGCAAATTGCCGACTCATTTTTTCTCCACTGCAAGTACATATCAAAACCATTTCATCATTTCCAGATAACCGTTTCTCTCACAGTCGATACCCTCTGGGCGTCACCATCTTCCCAGCCAGAACTTTTGTCTGGGAATTCCCGATAAATACAGTCGTAAACATATCCACCTGCGCATCGCGCAATTCACCCAGCATATAAAGCTGCATGGTTTCCCCCTCACGCCCAATATTGACAACCGTGCCGCACACCGTTTCCGCCGCTTTATACTGAAGCATCAGATCACAGGCCTTCTGCAGATAATCATGCCGCTTTTTGCTGGACGGATTATACAGTACAATCGCAAAATCCGCCTCCGCCGCCAAAAGCAGCCGTTTTTCAATGGTCTCCCAGGGTGTCAGCAGATCGCTCAGGCTGATCACGGCAAAATCGTGGATCAGCGGCGCGCCGAGCACGCCGGCCCCTCCGGTCGCGGCTGTCACGCCGGGTATTACTTCCACCGCTATCTGCGGATAGGATTCACCAATCTCCAGCATCAGGCCTGCCATGCCGTACACACCCGCATCCCCGCTGCAGATCATTGCTACGGTTTTTCCCTTCACCGCTTCTTCAAAGGCCATCTCGCAACGCTGTGCCTCCCTGGTCATCGGGGTCGTGAGAAACTCTTTTCCCGCGAAATGCTCTTTTACCAGATCCACATAAACTGTATATCCAACTATTACATCACAACTCTCCAATACGTTCGCTGCCCGGATTGTCATCTGTTCATAGGATCCCGGGCCGATTCCTACCACATAAATTTTACCCACAATATATCCTCCAATCTGTCATTCCAGGAAATTCTAACTCTTCTTTATTTTGTTTCGTTCCGCCACGGAAGAACTGTCACAAGATAACCAATTCATCTAGCACTTCCTGATCATTTGGAATCTCTGTTTTATAGTACTACAATCATAAATAAGTTCATTCATATTGCTGCAATCTATAAGGAAGCCTCCCGGAACTCCGTAGAAAATGCCGGGTTGTACAACTCGGAACGGCTGTAATTCGAGTGCGTCACCACATCCCCGATAATCATCAGTGCTGTCTTTGTGATGCCATGCTCCTTTGCCGTCTGCGCCAGCGTCCCGACGGTGCAGATGTATTTTTCCTCATCGTCCCAGGTCGCTTTATACACAATTGCCGCCGGGGTATCCGCCTGATATCCACCCGCGATCAGCCGTTCACTCAGCTGTTCCAGAAGCCCTGTGCTCAAAAACACCACCATCGTCGCCTGATGCGCCGCAAAGGAGGCAATCTCCTCTTTCTCCGGAACCGGTGTGCGTCCCGCCATGCGGGTAATGATCACGCTCTGGGAGACATCCGGCAAGGTATACTCCAAATTCAACGCACTCGCTGCTCCGCAGAAAGCACTGACTCCCGGGCAGCTCTCATAGGCAATCCCGAGCTCGTCCAGGATATCCATCTGCTCACGGATCGCTCCATAGATACAGGGATCACCCGTATGAAGCCGGACTGTCATCTCCTGACACGCTTCCGCTTCCTTCATCACTTCAATCACTTCCTCCAGCGTCATCTTCGCGCTGTTATATATTTTGGTTCCTTCTCTGGCATAATCCAGAAGCTGCGGATTCACTAAGGATCCGGCATAGATAATCACATCCGCCTGTTGCAGCAGACGCATTCCCCTCACCGTGATCAGGTCGGGAGCTCCGCTCCCGGCACCCACAAAATACACCATGGCAGTTACCTCCTGTGTTTTCATGATCGCATTTCGTCAATTCAAAATAAATCCATTTAATTATAGCGGATTCTTAAGCCCCTGTGTTACAATTATTTGTCTATTTTATTATTTTTCATATGCATTGACAAATCAACCCCGGAACACTTCATTCCGGGGTTCAATCTGTCTTATACTTTTTCAATACTTCCCGTATTTCTCAACCGCCTCATACCAGGCAACCAGATTCTCTTTCTTCGCATTATCTAGCGAGATAGAATTGGACATCATGTAGCCGCCGCCCGGCGCGCAGATATCAAGCAGCCGCTTCGTCTCCTCCGTTACTTCCTCCGTCGTGCCGTACATCAGCAGGTTTGTGTCAAAATTCCCTGCAACACAGGCCACATCTCCCAGTGCTTTCTTTGCTTTCGCCATATCCTGTTTCTCAAAGAGATAGACTACCTTGCCTTTCGGAACATCTTTTATCACGTCCAGTCTGGTAAAATAATTTCCCTCGCAGAATACAAACGGCGTAATCCCGGCTCCGACCACCGCATTAATCATCTTTTTCAACGGTGGCCAGTAATACTCCACGTAGTCATCCGGCGACATGAACTCATCCACCCCCGCGTGGAGCGGGATGAACAGGCTGTCCGAGTGGGACATCTTGCACAGGCCGATGGCCGACTCGATGGAGACATCCGTATAGCGGTCCACAGCCTCCGCCAATAATTCCGGATCCGTCTTCATATCCATCACGGTATTAATCAGTCCGCGAATGTTGTCCGCAAAATCATCAAAAGGATGGCTGGCCACCGCGTTGCCCCACACCGGAAATCCCTTTTGAATCAGGTGCATCGGCACATCCTTTAGCTGTTCCAGACCGATAATGTTCTCCTTCGCAAGCGGATGAAACCGGGAAAGCAGGATAACCGCATAATCTTCCGCCACAGGCTCACTGCAATAGGCTGACCCTGCAAAAATCCTATCCGTAAGACACCACTGCGGCCTTCGTTCGCATACTGCGCATTTTTCAGAATCGTTTCATACATTTTTTCATATTTCGGCAGGTCATGCATCAGGATTACCGCGGCAGGCGTCAGAAAGACTTTGCCTTTAGAGCGGACAAAAAGCTGCATATTCAGTTCTTTTTCCATCGCCGCAATCTGCTGGCTGAGCGCCGGCTGTGAGATATACAGCTGCCGCGCCGCCTCCGTAAAATTCAAGCAGCGGGCCGCTGTCAGGAAATACTTAATCTGTAAAGAAGTCATAAACAGTCCCTCATCTATAGCAGAAGATTTTCGGAAAGAACCTGGATAATATTTTTATGCACAACGCCATCTCTTTCCTGTAACAAAGGATCCAATGTGAGCAGGTATTTCGGATAATTATCGCGAATCTGATAAAACGGTCTATATTCACGTTCCTCCGTTTCCCGTTCCGCTATGGTCATAGCCACCTGAATATAGCGGTAATCATTTGTTCTGCGAACAATGAAATCACATTCCAGTTTCCCAATACGACCTACACTTACCGAGTATCCACTGTTTCTAAGATACAAATATATTAAATTTTCAAGAGCCGGCCCGTAATTGATCCGGTTATCAGTCACCGTCATAAAGTAAATGCTTAGATCAGCAAGGTAATATTTCTGCTCGCCGGAGAGAGACTTTCTTGATTTGCAGTCAAACCTCGGACATTCATATATAATTTTTGCATTCGCTAATATTTGGATATACTTTCTAAGGGTTTCTTTTTTCACAGATATTTTTTCAGTTTTATTGAAATAATCAAATAATGTCTGTACCCTGAACGCAGCACCAAAATTATTGATAACATAATTCTGTACCCTTTCGAAAACATAACGGTTCCGAATCTTTACATTTGATTTAATGTCTTTATTAAAGATTTCTTCAATAACGCTCTTTGTATAAAACCTCCTCGCCTCCATATCAGGATACTCCAGTGCTTTAGGGAAGCCGCCGTTAATAATATATTCATTAAATTCAGCTGTTATATCCCCGCTGACAGATCTCCCCAAATATTGTTTCATATTCATATACTCTGAAAAATCCAATGTAAATATTTCAAATTCAAGATATCTTCCCGTCAGTTTGGTTGCAATTTCCCCGCTTAACAGATACGAATTAGAACCTGTCAAAAAAATAGAAATATTCCCATCTGTATTAAATGCATTTATGATTTCCTCAAATCCCTTAACATTCTGCACTTCATCAATGAACAAATATTTAAAATCATCATCCTTGATCAAAGAATCAATCTTTTCCTCCAGTAACTCAGGCGTCTTAACAGACTTATTCGATCTTTTGTCAAGATCAAGATATATGATATCTTTCTCCGGCACGCCGGATGCCAGCACTTCGTCTCTGATCAACTGCATAATACAGGATTTCCCGCAACGGCGAATACCGCTGATCACCTTGATCATGTCTGTATGATAAAATGGTCTGATTTTGGAAAGATATTTTTCTCTCTTAAACAGCATACCTGCAAACCTCCGATTTTGTACCTCATTATATCATGAACTCCCAAAAACGCAAGTTAAGGGTGTCAAATTTATAAATAAATCATTTTTAGCACCCTTAAACCGCATTTTTTAATATGTCTTTTCCACAAAAATTAATTGATGCAGCCTGACCTACCATTCATAACTGCATTTCGCCTTTTGCGACTGCATTATAATTTCTGTAAAGTTATGTCCGAATTACAGATATTTATAACGCGCGTTTTCCCCGGTTCCCTCTATTTCAAAGCTATAATACGGGCAGATCTGCGGATCCGTGATAACCCTGTAGAGAGAATATAACTGCGGCAAAAACACCTCCCAGTTTCCGGTTTCCTCCGCTGCATGAGCAGCCCAGATAAGTCCGGAATCCTCATACTGGTCCCCCTCTTCGTGCAAAGGAATAGCGGAAGACATGCCGACCACACCGCACTCGCTGGACTGCCACTGATGGACGCGGTATGCTTCTTTTCTGGTGGTTTCGGGATCATAGGATTCCTCTTTCCCTTCCAGATTAAACCCGACCGCGATAATGGCGTGATCATATTTCAGGACGCGCCGCACATGAGCCGGGACTTTAGCGACATCATCCAGACGAATATAAGGAGTGATCAGTTTGCCGTCATTCCATTTCTGCGGCGCCCGGTGAATGGAGCCGATGGGGCCGTTTTCTCTGGGGTCTATCATCCAGGATAATCCTACATGCTGATTCGGATGCCAGAGGTTATCACATTTTTCCATGTTGCACCAGAACCAGTTCAGCATTTTCGATGTAACCCCATCCAATTCCCATTCCAGATGCGTTCCCAGGTTGTCCTGCCTTGTCTCTTTTAACATTTTGCTACCTTCCTTTCTGAATTTTTTGATAATTATATTGTATCATCTGCTAATCACAAGAAAAATCATCAGATTTCTTTATTTTTTACAATAAATTTGTTGTAAATGTGATATGATACAACGAGCGCAGACAACAAGCCGTACAATATGATTATGAAGAATTACCATGAATGATCGTCAGATAAAATGTTTTCTGGAAGCAGCAAGGACGCTGAACTTTACAAAGGCCGCAGAAAATCTCTGTCTTCCCCAGCAGGCTTTAAGCCGTTATATTTCATCTCTGGAGGCTGAACTCGATACTCTACTATTCATCCGGAAAAATACAAGAAATATTTTTTTGTCGGAATCCGGGAAAGCGTTTTTTAATCTTTTTCAACGTTTTGAAGTTGAATTTGAAAACACACGAAGCAAAGTGAAAGCATCCGATCCGCAACAGGTAGTGTTCGGGTATAATACCGGTTGGAATCTTTCGTTTATGATGCCGCAGGTATTCGCAAAATGCAGGGAACAGATGCCCAATCTAAATATTATACTTAAGTGTATGGGATTATCTGAACTGATTGATTCTCTTTACAGTCATAAAGTAGATGCGGTCCTGACCATAGCAGATTATCCGGAGCATTATCCGGAACTGATCCGGGAGCCGGTTACTGAGATTCACCGCATTGTATTATACTCGGATTTGCTCGCTACATCGAAATTGATTCACAGCCCGGCTGATTTGTATGACCAGAAATTCTTTATCCTGGATGATATTTATGTACGCCAGATGATGAAAAAGATGGAATCCTATTTTGAGTCTTACCATTTTGTGCCGCAGTTTCAGGCTGCGGACAACTTTGAAACAATCATTGCGAATGTAGAAAATGGTCTGGGGGTGACCATGATGGATGAGTGGGTATATAATATCCTGGCTCACCCTTCTATTCATTATGTAAAAATGAATTCGTATCATACAATCAGCTTTGTCTGGCACAGGGATTCGAATAATGCGGGAATTCCGGTGCTGAGGGAAGCGGTAGCCGGGTATTTCCATGAAAAATGACGTAACTATTCAGAATCAGGAAAATCTTCAAAGTTATCTCCTTGATGTCTTGTGACATTTGGGGTATAATTGGGTATAACAAATTGCGGAGGTGTTTCTATGGATAATTTAGAACTTATTACTCGCATCGAAGATCTGGAGCGCGAGATCGCAGCATTGCCTCCCGGCAATATTGCAACCAAGAAAATTAAGGGAAAGAAATACTACTATTACCGCATCACAAAAAATAAAAAGCGTACAGAAACCTATGTAGACTTCGGTCAGGTTGAGGAACTCCGCGGACAAATTGAAAAAAGAAAAACTTTGGAAGCGGAATTAAAGAAACTGCGACATCTATTGCCCATTGAAAAGACGGCAAAAGGAAACGAGCCGGTGCACAGCTTCTCCACTTATACCCGAATTGGCTCTCAATTAGAAAGCCTTGCCTCCCCGGTTCGGAAATACAGACATCGTGAATGCTACAAAAACCTTTCTGATTATGTGTTCGGGGAACAGCAGGATAAGGTATTCATATTATATGGCCTGAGACGAACCGGTAAGACGACGCTGATCCGCCAGGTGCTCCTGGAGATGACCCCGGAACAGCTGGCACAGGCTGCCTTCATTCAAATCAAAACGACAGATACCCTTTCAGAAATCAACGCAGATTTGCAATACCTGGAACAGCAAAATTTCAAGTATGTTTTCATTGACGAAGTAACCCTGATGGCGGATTTTATCGAAGGTGCCGCCCTCTTCTCTGACATTTATGCCAGCAGCGGCATGAAAATTGTACTTTCTGGCACCGATTCTCTCGGATTCCTTTTTAGCAGGGACGAGCAGCTTTATGACCGCTGCATCCTCCTTCACACCACGTTTATCCCATACAGGGAATTTGAAAATGTGCTGGGCATCCGGGGCATTGATGAATATATCCGCTATGGCGGCACCATGAGCATGGGAGGTATCAACTATAATAAAACATCCACTTTTGCCAGCAAGGAGAGCGCTGATGAATATATCGACAGCGCAATTGCCAGAAACATTCAGCATTCCCTGAAATATTACCAGAATGGCGGTCACTTCCGGCATCTATACGATCTCTATGAAAGAGGAGAACTGACCAGTGCTGTAAATCGTGTCATGGAAGATATGAACCATCGCTTCACCAGGGAAGTTCTGACCCGCACCTTTGTATCCGGCGACCTGGCCATTTCTGCCCGCAACCTTCTGCATGATCGCACTGACCCGATTGATCTTATGCAGAACATGGATCGCGAATCTGTAACAGATATCTACCGAAAGTTACTGGATATCCTCAACAAAGAAGAACAGACGGTGGAGATTGACGAAACGCACGGTTACCAGATCATGGAGTATCTTACCCTTCTGGATCTGGTTATAAAGGTTGACCTGCTGCATTTTCCAAATGTCAATCTGCGGGAGAAAATCACAATCATCAGCCAACCTGGTATGCGCTATGCACAAGCCAATGCCCTCGTAAACAGCCTGCTGATGGATGAAAAATTTAATACTCTTTCTGCCCTGGAGCGCAATCGTATTCTGATGCGTATCCTCAGTGAAATCAAAGGCAGAATGATGGAGGATATTGTTCTTCTGGAAACCAGTCTTGCCCATCCGGACAAGATGGTCTTTCAGCTTCAATTCGCCATTGGAGAATTTGATATGGTTATCCACAACCCCCTCACATTAACCTGTGAAATTTATGAAGTGAAATACAGCGAGAAAATTGTTCCGAACCAGTACCGGCATCTGGTTGACCTCGAAAAATGCGCCGCAACGGAACACCGCTTTGGCACCATCACCGGGAAGTATGTAATCTACCGAGGGGAATCGAATGAGTTCGAAGGCATACACTACCTCAATGTGGAAGAATATCTCAAATCACTTGCTAAGGAATTGCCGTGAAATAATATGTACAGATTGTGCTGAATGATGCGTAAAGCTCAGTCTTTAAAACCGGAGGTGCAGCGGGCTGCATCGAAAATGTCATTTGGGGCTGTTGAACGTCAAATTCAAAACAGCCCCATTAATTTTTAAGAATCACATTTTCTGATCGTCTATTTCATTTTTCGCGGAAATCACTCCCACCGCTCCTTATTTTCCGCGTACAATTCCGGCAAAATGGCAGCTAGGTTCGAAATTCCGTGTAACTATTCAGGACAGTACTTCGCACTTGCTGCAAAGTGCGTCTGATGATGTAAATTACTGGAGCCCCTATTCCAATTTGGCATAGCAGCACAAAAATAATTCGTTTTTCTTTTCATGGCTTTCCCTATATACTGAAATCAACTGATAGCACTGCCAGATAAATGCAGCAAAACAGGGAAATCACCTAATATGCAGCTTTCTAACCGCTCAGACACATCACGAGCCTGCTTATCGACAACACATACATAATCAAAAACAAAAAGGGGAGCACTGACATGACACCAAGAGAAAATATGCTGGCGGCATACCAACATGAAAAACCAGAATGGGTACCAAACGGATTTACAGACTATGATCTCTGGTTCTCCTACGGAGAGCGCTATTTCGGGGAGAGCAGCGGAGATGACTGGTTCGGTGTAAACTGGACTTTCACACCCGAGCTGAATTCCCAGACGGAGACACCGGGACAGGAAGTCGTAGAAGATCTGGAAAACTGGAAAGAAGACATCCGCTTCCCGGATCTGGACTCTTATGACTGGTCTGCGATCGCCGCGGAAGCAACCAAAGACTGGGACCGCGAAAATCGCATGTCGCTGTGCATGTTTTTAAACGGACCTTTCGAACGCATGATGAGCCTGATGGGATTTGAAAACGCCGTCTGTGCTTTTCTGGAGACTCCGGATGAAGTACACGAATTCTTTGACGCGCTGACCGATTACAAATGCCGCTACCTGAAAATTCTGAAAGAATACTTTGGATTTGATATCATTGTATATCATGACGACTGGGGCAACAACCAGAATATGTTTTTCTCCATGGATATGTGGCGGGAGTTTATCAAACCATATATCAAGAGGGTCATTGACTGCACACACGAGCTGGGAATGATCTTTGAAATGCATTCCTGCGGCTATATCAAACCTACGGTTCCGGACCTCGTGGAGATGGGAATTGACGCGCTGCAGCCGCTTCAGTATTGCAACGAAGTGGAAGACATCAAAAAAGAGTTCGGCGATCAGATTCTGCTCAGCGGAGGATTTAATACCCAGGAAGTATTAGAACACCCGGGCGCCACGGAAGAAGAGATACGGCAGGAAGTACGCCGGGCACTGGATTCCCTTGCTCAAAATGGCGGCTACTGTGCCAACGCCCCCATCATCAATAGCAAAGTGTTGGAAATCGTAAGTGACGAAATCACGTCATATGGACGGAATTATTACAAATAACAATTGATTTATTTTTTAAGCGGGAGCCTTCTGTTCCCGCTTTTCTAATTTAAACAAACATGTTATGATGAACCTGGTCTCATTATTTATATATCACAGATTTATAATACCATGTGTATAAAGAGCATAAGAAACCATAGCGATTTCGCGTCTCTGTCTGTATGGTTTACGTTTACGAAATTATAAGCTCAGGCTTGCACATGGAAAAACGAAAACTCCCTCACTAATGTCAAGGCCGTCAACCAAAGGACGGCGGAACGGAGATTCTTATGCACAATGTCGACATCCGGAATGTCAGCATCGGACAAATGCAGTATTTCGTAAAAGTAGCAGAATACCGAAACATTACGAAAGCGGCAAAGTTTTTTAACCTGAGCCAGCCTACGCTGAGCAAAAAGCTGCAGAGTCTGGAATCACAGCTGGATCTGCAATTGTTTTTCAGAGACAAAAATAAAATCACACTCACGCCGGTAGGCCGCTACCTGTACGATGCATGGAAGGATGGTCTGCAGCATATAGAGGATGAGATTCAGTATGCACATGTACTGCAGACCGGGCAGACTAAGAGTCTGGTCATCGGATGTCTGGACTCCTTTTCCCCGGATTGTTTCCTGCTGCCCCTCATGAATTTCTTTCGCGCGAACCACCCGGACGTCCGTCTGCGGCTGGAATCCGATGCCGCATGGGATATCCGCCGGATGCTGATTCAGAAAGAAGCGGATATCATCTTTTCCATTTATTACGACTTTGATCAGAAAGAACTGGAGCACATTTCCTGGCAGAAGCTGGGGAAAACACCCCACTGTGCCTGCATGAAAAAAACAAATCCGCTGGCAAAAAAAGACGTACTGTCCGTGGAAGATCTGCGCCAATCTGATTTCATCTGCATTTCACCGCAGTATCTGCCGGAGTATGTGAAAATGCTGCATGAGCTGTGCAGTCCATTTGGTTTTTCCCCAAACATCACAAATTATGTTTCCTCCGCAAACTCTCTGACCTTAAATATCCAGACAGACCGGGATATCTTTGTCTGCGACAAATACTATGCAGACTTAAACAGCAAAGAACACCGCAAAATTCCCATCGCCGGAACAGAGAGCGGATTTGTAATGGCATGGAGAAACGATAACGATAAACCCTATCTGCAGAAATTTATAAATACCACATTATCTCTGTACGAGCAATAGCCATTCAAAAAAACACCAAGAATAAGGTTGTTCTTTAAAAGCGGAAAGAAAAACCCCCTGGATGTCCTTTTTCAATCATTTATACAGCTTCGCTGCTCAGTAAAATTCCCCCGTGCGCAGGCCGTCACATCTGCCCCCTGCAAGATTGAGCCAAGATTGGTGGTCAGATCTTTTTTCCTGACCGTATGCTCCACAGAAGTAACTGCGATCACACCGCACTCCCGGACTTTCTCCTTTGCGCGGGTCTCAGCAATATCGCTCGCACGGGCCACGGCATCTTCCATGTTGCCGAAAGATTCTTTCTCTTCTCCGTAAACGATGTATTGTTCCCCCTCTTCATCCCACTGGCTGATCTCATATTCCACACGGACATGCACAGTTTCATAGACACAGGCGTCCCCGAGAAGCGCTCCCAGCGCATTGGAAACATCGGCATAAGTCGGGACACGCGCGGTCGTATGCAGCGCCCGCGCTACATCATCCAGAAAAACGTGAACCGGCGCACCGACGCCAAGGAGAACCGCGGGTGATGAAAAGGTATTCCGGTAAAATCCCTGCTGCTCTCCATCGTACTCCACCGCAAACGCATCTTTCGCAAAACTTTCCAGTTCATCCGGAACGCTAAGTTTACGCTTTCCCTCATGTCCATCCTTCCACAGAATGCTAACCAGATTGCAAAACAGCTTCTCCCGCACAAGGCGGTATACCTCATCCGCGACCTCATCTACCTGCTCTGCCCTTCTGTCAGTGCACTTCGCGATAAACACGGCGGCACAACGGGCTGCGGCGACGGCCTCCTCAGGATGTGCCATCCCGGTCCGATCCCCTTCTCCAGCTTTTCATGGGTCGTCGATGATTTTGCGTACGCCAATATTTCTTCTTTTTCCAAATCGTAAACAACAGCGTCTGTGCAGGTGCCTCCGGTGTCTATACCAATTCCGATCATGGTTTTTCTCCATTCACTCTCTGTCAATAAATACTGATATAATTATACAAAACCCCATTCCTCACTGTATATTATTTTTTTGACTTTTCTGTCAAATCTTTAATATAATGAATTTTACATCTTTTTGTCCCAAACATCCGGATTCCCTTATTTTTGATATAGTTTAAACGAAAGCGGCACCCCGGCCAAAGCCAGGATGCCGCAGCAATCAAACAATTCTAATTATTTTTTGAAAATATCCGCCCCGTAGCGGTTCACCTCATCCATGTAGATCAACTAGTTCTTCTCCACCGCCGGGATGTAATAAGGGATATATCTCCCCTGCCCGCAATGAGCATCCATACCGCGGCGAACCTCCGCGCGGATATCTTCCTCTGTCGCTTCCGGGCTGTCGATAATACGATTATTCAGTCCGCCCATGATTGTGATCTGATCGCCGTATTTTTTCATCACATCATCCACATCATTTTCTACCATCAGGGGCTCCAGCACATCCACGCCGATCTCGATCAGATCCGGGATGATCTGTTTGATATAGCCGCAGGAATGATGGATATAAAGGCATCCGTGCTCGTGAATCCGCTGCGTGTATTTCTCCTCACAGGGTTTGATGAACTCTCTCCACAAATCCGGTGAGAAGAACATATTGTTGTTCGTGCCCCAGTCGTCATGCATGTGGATGCAGTCCGGATGCAGATACTTCACGGCATAGTCGATGCACTTTAATTTATACTCACACATGGCATCAAAAAATTCATGCACTTCATCCGGGAACTCATAAAAAGCGCAGAGCGCGTTTTCCATGCCGATCAGCTGATTCATCCGCTCAAATGTGCCGGAGAGAATCAGATAGCTGACAACATCCTCCTCGGGGTTTACATGCATCCCGGCGCACATGCCTCCGAAAATATCCGCCATCGGCATATAATCGATGGGCGGGAACTTTACATGATCCTTCCACTCATCCATATCGTCGAACATCTTATAATTTTTCGCCACGGTATTGCCGTCTACAATAGGATTCGGACCCTGATTCGTCCAGAGCACGCCCCAGGCGTCAGCTCCTGTTCCGTAAGGGTCAAAATTCTCCAGGTCAATGAAACGGTCACCCGGAAACACAACATCCTTCATCGTAGAATAAACTTCCGGAATAAACTCCGCTTTCTCCCCGCGCAACAACGCCAGCAACGCTTCTCTTCTTGTCTGCATACTGTTCTCCTCTCTTCCTGTGCCCGCGGGTTTCACCCGCGCCTAATAATAACCGTTCGGTAACTTACAAAAAGGATAGCACAAAAACGGCGGAGTACATAGCAGTTTTTTCTTACACTGGATGAAACTTCAGATTTCAGTTCAAATAAATTCTGTCCTCTCACCCCAACTTCATTTCCTCCATAATTTCATCTACAATCTTATCCAGCTCGTGGCGGCTCCCCGCAGGATTATAGATCAGCGCAGCATAAAACCAGAACTCCCTCCCGGGGAAGTCAAAATACTTCATTTTTGCCTGATCCATATAGACATAAGCACGGGGGAAGACGGCAAACGCCTCTCCTTGCTGAAGCAGCGCAAACATCGTCTGGAAGTTTCCAACCTCCTGAATCTGTCTACACGGGATATTTTTATAAAAACTTTCTTCCGCCGGAACTGTATAGTATCCCGTATCCATCTTCATCTTCAGGAAGGTCTCACGCAGCATATCTTCCCTTGTAATCTCCTGTTTCACCGCCCAGGGATGATAGAGGGAGACAATCACCTGCACCGGATGCTTTTCGAGATACAGTATTCTGCAATCTCCCCAGTCGTCCTCCTCGTGGGTGTTGGTCAGCAGAAGATCAATTTTTCCCTGCATCAGCAAGGACCTGCCTTCCGCCAGTTCCACCAGGTTCAGATTAATCTGATAATCCGAATAGGTTCCAAGCAGCAGCGAAATCAACGGCGTCACCAGCGTTTCCTGCGGGAGAGCAGAAAAAATTCCAATATTAATTTGTTTCTTAGACTCTGCAGCCCTCGCCTTAAGCTCTTCCTCCGCGCGTATCAGCTCCCGGTCAATCGCCGAATACCGCCGGTACGCCTCCTCCCCCAGCGCAGTCAGACGCACACCCCTGGAGGAGCGTTCAAACAGATCTCCGCCCAGTTCCTCCTCCATCAGTCGGATCTGACGCGTCAGCGCCTGGGAAGACACATACATCTTAGCGGCTGCTTTCGAAAAGCTTCCCTCCTGCGCCGCACTTAAAAAATAGCGAATTCTCTGATAGACCATAGAAATCCCCCTTATGCCTCCAGTGTATCACACTTCCTGAAATAATCCATATTTTTCACCGAAAAACAGGACGATTGTGAAACACCTCCGCAAAAAACAAATCGCCGGCACCTCACAATCGTCCTTTATATATCCAAATCTAAATTTTACTTTGCGTAGAACTCATTCAATGCGTCAAAAAACGCCTGCACATTATCCCAGTTGGAGAGAGGCGGGATGTCGCAGCCGGAGGATGGCACAAAGTTCGGGTAGGAAGCACACTTCTCCATCAGATTCAGTGTCTCCTCCCTCACCGATTCCGGTGTCCCGTTGCGGAACTGGCCGGCCGGGTCAATATTGCCCATAGCAATGATATCGGCCGGAATCTTCGGCATCATGTCCGCTATGTCGATCGCGTTACCGAAATGAAGTACCCGGCAGCCGTTCTGCGCGATGGAGTTGATCTGCTGCACCGTGCAGTTGCCGCAGTTGTGGTACGCTACAAGGAAATCATCGGTCTGGGTTGCCTCCACAATCTTCTTCATATAATCACAGGAGAACTCCTCCTCCAGAGACGGGGACAGCAGGCCTGCCAGGGGCTCCGCCACCAAAACGCCGTTTGCGCCGACCGCCTTATAAGCGTTGATATATTTAATGATAAATTCTGAAACTTTCTCCAATACCGTATGTACCATATCCGGCTCGTCATAACAGTAAATCATTGCTTCTGTGACATCCATCAGTCTTCCGGCCAGGGAGAACGGTCCGATCACGCCGGCAAATACCGGTCTGTCGTCAATCAGCTTTACTGCTTTCTCGATCGCATCAATATAAATCTGTGTGCGCCCCGCACCAATCTCAGGCACCTGAAGTGCGTCCGCATCCTCCTCAGAATTGACAATGCTTCCGGTTACCGTCGGCACCTCATCATCAGAAAAATGAACCGTCGAACCAAACGCCTCCGCCTCCAGAGACAGATCCATCATGCTGACGGAAGCCGCTGCCTCCGGTGTTGCGTCCGCCACGATTTTCATCGCCTGCGCCTGCAGGTCACTGGACGCGATCAGCTCTTTTACCGTAATTCCCATCTTCTGAATTGCGGGGAACGAAAGAACCAGAAAGCCCTGCTTTTTCTCCGCTGCCAGAGTATTGTCTACCCATTCCATCATGTTTTGCTTCATACTCTTTTTTGTCACTATCCGCGGTTCACCGGGCACTGCGGACACCAACTCTCCTTTCTTTATTTAACGATTTGATCATGATTGTGACCTAAGTATACTATCAGCATGTGCTTTAGTTTTTTATTTTTTTTCAGATTATTTTGTTTTTTTTACCACATAGTCTTTTCTCTGTGCTATACTGATAAAAATGTAAAAAAATCGCAAACCAGATAAGGGGAATCATCATGGAACCCTACATTTACACGTTTATCGAAAAATCAAAAATGGCCGAACTGCTGGAAGCGCTCCACTGCTGCATTGAGCTTCCGGTTCAGCTGTTGGATGAGGACGGCAATGTTCTGGAATACTACGGCACGAAAAATACCTATTGCCAGCATTTTGTTTCCCATCTTCCTTCCGGAGATACATGCAAAGAGATTCATGCTACAGCCGGAAAACGCGCCATGAACCTGGGGACTTCCTACATTTTTTCCTGTCACTCCAACTTAAGCCATATCGTGTTCCCGCTGATTAACCACGAAGTCCTATTCGGTTCCATCCTGATTGGCCCTTTCCTCATGGAACAGGTGGACTCCACCCTTGTACTGGATGTAGGCCAACGCTATCCGGACTTTACTATGGAAGATCTGATGGAACTGTACGACGACGCCGCTGACATTCCACAGGTAGAACCCGCAAAAGTTACACAGATCAGCCATCTTCTCTATTTCCTCATGTCAAACCTCATCAACGACACCCGGGAACAGTTTATCATCAATCAGAAAAAACTGCATCAGCAGGCAAAAATCAGCGAGTCCATCCAGATGTACAAAACTTCATCCCCCGCAAATGCAGATCAATATCCGCTGGATAAAGAGCGGCTTCTGCTCAGCAAAGTAAAAGAAGGAAATGTAAAAGAAGCCAGTGCCGCCTTGAACGATCTGCTCGGATATGTGTTTTTATCTTCCGGGAATGACATTGCGACAGTGAAATACCGCTCCATCGAATTGTGCTCCCTGCTTTCCCGCGCTGCTATTGAAAATGGGGCTGCATCCAACCAGATTTTCTCTCTGAACAACCAGTTTATGCAGAGTGTCGACACCTACCGCACCACTGACGAACTCTGTTACGCCATGATTGAAGTTCTGACTGCCTTCATGGATTGCATGTTCCCGCCGGCTCTGGAAAACAGCAGGCTCATCCGCAATGCCATGAACTACATATCGACCAATTTTGCCTCTCCTCTGACGCTTGAGGAGGTGGCAACCCACGTTCACTTAAACCCCTCCTATTTTTCACGCATCTTTAAACAGTCCCTCGGCCTGTCTTTTAAGGAATATCTGACTCAGGTCCGGATTGAGGAAGCCAAACGGCTGCTGGATCACACAGAATACTCCCTTCTGGATATCGCCATCGCGGTCGGATTCGATAACCAGAGCTACTTTACCAGCGTATTCAAAAAAAATACCGGCCTGACGCCGGGACAATATAGAAAATAAAAGAGAAATAAAAAGCATACCTCCCTCACCCGGGAAATATGTCTTTCCAATCTATGGCAAGTCTCCTGACTCCGCCTCATCCGGGCAAATCGCCTTCCCAGCTTACGCCAGTGGTCTATTGATCGCCCGTCCGCGTTACAGTAGTGGTGACTGCTCCGGATTCTCACCGGATTCCTTTTTCATCCTCGCATCCGCCTGTTAAGCAAATGCAGAAACCATACATCGGCATTTATGTAGTTGTAAAAATATTACTGTCCGGCTCGTTGAAAAGCCATCATAACTGTTCCGGGAAAGCTTTTTTATCTCTCCTGAACGGCTTTCTTTGCAACCTCTGCGCAGGTAGCTGCATCCGGCGTGTAGTAATCCGCTCCGATCTGCTCCGCAAACTTCTCATTCACCGGCGCTCCGCCTACCATAACGATATAATTGTCGCGAACACCTTTCTCCTTGAGAAGCTCAATGGTAGCGCCCATGTTCGGCATGGTTGTCGTCAAAAGTGCAGACATGCAGATCACGTCAGCGTTCACTTCCTCTGCCTTCTCAAGAAATGTCTCGGGCGGTACGTTAACACCGATATCTGTTACCTCAAATCCGACGCCTTTCAGCATCATCGCGACCAGGTTCTTACCGATATCATGCAGATCACCCTTTACGGTACCGATGACAACTCTGCCTACCGGCTCATTTCCAACCTCGACCAGCTTCGGCTCCAGAATGGTCAGACCTGCATTCAGCGCGCGCGCCGCAACAAGAACTTCCGGAACAAAAACTTCGTTATTCTTGAACTTTTCGCCGATGATCATCATACCGCCAAGCAATCCTTCGTTTAAGATTACTTTCGGGTCTTCGTTCTCATCCAGTGCCTGCTGAACCAGCGCTTTTACATTCTTCGCATGTCCTTTTTGCAGAAACGCAGAAATGTCCTGAATTGTGCTCATAGCAATTCCCTCCTTTTTTTGATAAAACCAGTATATCTTATCCGGAAGGATTTTTTCTTATAATATTTTGAGAATTTTGTCAATTTCTTGCATCAATTAAACATAACCATTCAACTAAACATTCGGGCTGCGCAAATTTATCTGTAAAAAACTTAATACATGATTAAAGCGACAAAAGAGTATGATACTTCGGATTGCTCCACAAAACCCGTTCTCGCAATCCGAAAAACATTCGGAATCCGCTAAATTTGACTAAAAACCAGTCAAATTTGCTACTTCCTCATGTTTTTGCGGTCCCCAAGGTCGTAAATTCGAATGCTAGCATTCGATTTTCGACCTTTTGTCCCTTGTATCAATACATAATACAGCTGAAATAGGTCACCGTATCTTTGCCGTTTATGTAATTGATATTTAAAGTCTCGGCCATTCGGTAGACCTCCACCCCGTAACTTTCCACCGTCGGATACACCTCACCCGGGAACCTGCACGGCGCATCCGGGTATGCGCATTTGCCGCAGCGCCCGCAGCCGTCACCGGACAGAATCAGCAGATCGCCCGATACCAGCGTCTTAAAGTAAGCGATGACGCCGGCGCTGATTTTTTCATGAGCATCTTTCCCGGCCATCATCCCCTCGAAATCATAGGAATCCTCCAGGTCATGCTTCGTCGTATAGACAAACACGTTTTTATATTGCATAATTTTCGCGTGGCATTCTTCCAGCGTACCGACCGCCGGCGGACATGACCAGCTGTTCCCATATCTCCCGCAGGAATTCATCTCGCACAGATCCCTCACGCCCTGCTGTATACTGAGTTTGTCCGTCGTCATAAAACCAAATTGGTGTATCTGCAGCTCTTCCTTTTTTGCGGCAATCGTCTCTGCTAATTCCATTCTCTTCTCCTCCTATTCGAAAAACATAAAGTCCGTATAAAACCGATTAAAATCTTTATCCGACGCCAGCGGAATCTCTTCGGCAATCCCGATGATTTCCTCCATTCGCGTCTCTGCCGTCTCCGCAGTCAGGTATTCCACCGCTCCTCCCAGAGAACTGTTCCCCGCCGCTTCCGTTCGCTCCAGGAGTTCCTCCGGCAGCAGACCGATTCCGGCAGCTTTTTCCAGGTTCATGCGGAAACCGAATCCGCCTGCCAGATATATATGAGAAACCTCATCGTATGTCACGCCATAACGCAGAAGCAGTGTCTCCAATCCTGCCCGAACCGCAGACTTCGCCAGCTGAATCTCACGCACATCTTTCTGGGAAAAAGAAATGTCCTCCCCGTCCGGCGTCTTCGCCAACGGAAATCCATCCTCAAAGTAATCCTCATCCAGCATACCGGTCTCGTCAATCCATTCTTCCTTCAGGAGTTCATACGTACTCTCGATTACTCCGGTCCCGCACAATCCCAGGGGATCTTTCCCCCCGATTGTCTCATAGGCTACATCCGTCCCGCTCATCTCCACCTGACAGATTGCGCCGCTGACGCTCCCCATCCCGCAGGAAATATTTCCGCCTTCAAACGCAGGTCCGGCTGCCGTAGATGTGACCAGAATCTTCTCCCGGTTTCCGATCGCCATCTCACCGTTGGTTCCCAGGTCAATCAGGACATTGACCTCCTCCCGGTGATCAAATCCGCAGACCAGAAGTCCCGCCGCAATATCGGCTCCAACATAAGTGGAAATTCCCGGAAGCAGGATAACGTCAATCGCTTCGCTCGCATAGCGGGGGCTTTCGTCCCCTCCCGCCATTTCCGCTGCCGCCGCGCCGAACAACTCTTCAAACCGAACCTGCGTCGTTTCAATATTTACAGGATCAAAAGGATAAACGCCCAGCGTCTCGCAGGGATATCCCATCAGAAGATGCCCCATCGTTGTGTTTCCCGCTATGGCAACTCTGCGGATCTGCGAAAAGGCCGCCTGCGCTCCGGAGAGCAGCCTGACCATACTCTCGTACAGATCCATGCGGATACTGCGGCTCAATTCTCCCAGCTTTCCGTCATTGGCCGCCTGTATCCTGGAAATCACATCCGCACCGTATGCCCGCTGGTGATTGATACGCGTCACCGTGCCGCAGACTTTTCTGCCGGCGCGCCCGATCAGACTCACCGCGATCGTTGTCGTGCCGATATCAATCGCGATATCATATTCTGACTCCCTCATTTTTTCTCTATTCTCAGCATCGGCTGTGTCATTTATATCGATTGCATCATTGCCTTCGTGAGCTGCCGCGCCATTTTCACCGTTCTCCTTACCGGCGTACCCCGTCACAATCTCAAAATCCGACTCATCGCCGGTCTCAATCACAACCCTGCAATCCTCCTGCGGATATGCCTCACAGGCCAGGCGCATGCCGTGCTCCAGCTGCTCTTCGTGAAAAAACTGCCGATCCGCCTCCCTGATTTCCGTCGCACCGCTGACCATCTGCACACCGCATTTTCCGCATCTTCCTTTTCCGCCGCACGCCGCGCTGAGATAGATATCATGTTCGGAAAGTGCTGTAAGAAGCGACTCCCCCGCCTTTCCCTCAATCTTCTTTTCCACTCCGTTTCGAATCACGGTAATCTGAAATCTGTCCATACCTGCCCCTCACTGTAAAACCTTTGTTACAATCACCAAAACACAACGCAAAAACACCAATTTACTATATTGATTTGCGGTAAAAAAACGCATCCTGATATCTATGATAACATAGAGACCAGAATGCGAATTTTATTTTTTTTACATTTTTTCAGATACTATAACTGAAATTATCCAAATACTGAGGTTTTTCAGTCATCTTCCGTATCCGTCAATAAGTCAATGCCGGACAATTGCTTTTTATTCTGCCATGACAGCTGCTGTATGCTCCACATAAAGCTCCTGGATTGCTTCAATCCGGCCAAGACCCTCAATCTGAGTGTCAATACTCTCAAAGCTGCCGGATGCCTCGAACATGCTCAGCCAGGAATCCTCATCCTCACCGGCCATATCATTGTTCGCGTGATCGCCTGCGACAACCATCAACGGGCGAAGAACAACTTTCGTGTAACCTGCCGCCGCAACTTTTTCAATCACTTCCTCACAGGAAGTTCCGTCATAGCCTTCTACCGTGCCGATAAAGACATTCTCATAACCCAGCGTATCCATCTGCGTCTGCATCTGGTTATAAGTCACATTCGCAGTATGAGAAGTGCCGTGTCCCATGAAGACAAATGCCACGCCGTCTTCCACTGCCGCATCAAGGCTCTCATAGCCGGCGGTCTCCACAGCTTCTGCGGTCACGATCTCGGCAACTGCCGCCTTATCCTCGTTGATCACAGTTGCATCGTCACCCACTTCACCGAGAAGCGGCTCTGCAATCTGAACACTCTCAAAATTGTCCGCGTATTCCTCAACTGCCTCTGCCAACTCATCGTACTCCGCACCGTGCATCAGATGTGTCGGCTGAATAACCAGATTTTTCACACCGTTGTCTACCGCACGCTGCAAAGCCTGATCCACATTATCGATGGACTCGCCGTCACGTGCCAGAACATGGTTGATGATGATCTGTGCCGTAAACGCACGCCGTACAGACCAGTCCGGATATGCCTCCTGAAGCGCATCCTCAATGCCCTTGATATCCTCCGCACGACTGTCGTTGAAGGAAGTACCAAAGCTTACAACCAGGATCTCATTTTCACCAATGCCGTCCGCATTCAGAGGGTCATCCAGCGATGCGTCGCCGGTATCTCTTCCGAAGTAATCCGGGTCTGCCTCCTCGCCCTCTACCAGTTCTTTCTGTTCATCTGTCAATGCGTCCCATGCCTCCTTTGCTGCCGCACACTGCTCCTCCGTGTCCTCTGTCCATTCCTGCACATAGATCGCGTCAATCAGTGCTGCCACATTATCTGCCAGAGCCTGGTCATCTTCCGTCTCTGTCTCAGCTGTCTCCGCCTCCGCAGAAACCTCCGTTTCCTGCGCTGCACTCTCGGTGTCCGTTGTCTCCGCGGAATCATCGCTGCTTCCGCATCCTGCCAGCATACCCACAGCCAGAGCTGCCGTTGCGAGCCATGCCGCCCACTGTTTCTTCTTCATACTTGTCCTCCTCTTCGCCGCATAGGTACGGCAAATTTATAAACAACTGCATTTTGACTAATCTTACATCATTTCGTTATGCGATGTATATTATTTTTTTTACTTCTTTATCATTTTTTTGTAAATAGCGATACAAAAAGCTGAACAAAAAAGTTACAACAGATACAAAATAGCATTGCAGATGGCCGCCGCCACATTGCTGCCGCCCTTTCTGCCGCGGTTAACGATATGCGGGATATCTGTTTCCAGAATCAGTTCCTTCGCCGCCACGACATTCACGAACCCAACCGGCACACCGATAATAAAAGCAGGGCGAAAGATTCCCTTCTCATACATCTCGTGAAGCTGAATCAGTGCCGTTGGCGCATTTCCGATTGCAAAGATTACCGGCTTCTGTATTTTTGCCGCCCGCTCCATACTGACAGCTGCCCGGGTGACGCCGCGTTCCGCTGCCTCTTTCGCGACTTCTTCATCGGCCATAAAGCAATGTGCACTTCCGCCGAACGAAGCAAGCTTCTTTTTGTTGATACCCGAAAAAGCCATGTTGGTGTCGGTCACAATATCCGCCCCGCTGCAAATCAGATTTTTGGCAGTCTCTATCGCTCCGTCCGAATAGACGAGCGTCCGGGCATACTCAAAATCTGCGGTAGTATGAATCGCGCGTTTCGTGATCGGTTCCTGCTCCGCAGGCAGGCGGATCCCCATCTGCTCCAGTTCCAGACCGATGATTTCAAAGCTTCTTTTCTCGATATCCTTTGGCAGTATGTATTCAATCTGTTCCATGGTCTGTGTCATCTCCCTTTTATATATACTAACTGAGCAATCATTTCCATTAGTATCCGGTTTTCCTCCGGCCGCTTCACAGCAACCCGGAAATAGCCCTGTCCCAGCCCCGGATAGTTACTGCAATTCCGTATCAGAATGCCTCGCTTTAATAACATCTCATCCAACGGAGTATCCGCCCGGAACAGCAGAAAATTCGCATCCGAAAGAAACACCCGAAACCCCATATACTCCAGAAACTCCTTACAGAATCCTCTCTCCCGCTCAATCAGCCGGACAGCCTGCTCCACATAAGCAGTTTCCTTACACGCTGCGACTCCGGCCGCCTGTGCGAAAACAGAAAGATTCCAGTCCGGCAAATGGGACTCCAGCGCACAGACCGCCTCCGGGTCCGCACAGCTAAGATACCCCAGGCGGACGCCGGGCAATGCATAGGTTTTGGTAAACGCCCGCACAAGAATCAGGTTCGGATAGTTCTCCAGTTCTGAGAGCATGCTTCCGGCCGTCCCTGCCGCTGTCAGCTCCAGAAAGCACTCATCCAGCACCACGCGAGTGCCGTGTTCTCTGCAGACCCGCAGAATTGCTGACAAAATCTCCCGGTCGATCAGGCGACCATTGGGATTGTTCGGGTTTGCCAGATAAAGCAGATCAATATCCTCCGAAATACTTGGAAAAATGTCTTCATCCAGAGCAAAATCCTTTTCCCCGGACAGACGATGATATATCACTTCCGCACCGACTGCCAGCGCGGACTTCTCATACTCGGAAAATGAAGGGATGAGAATAAGTACCTTTTTCGGTTTCAAAGCATGGACGATTCCAAAAAATAATTCAGAAGCACCGTTGCCAAATACGATCTGTTCCTCTTTGACGCCGTCCTTTTGAGACAGGGCTTTCCGCAGTTTCTCCGCCAGAGGATCCGGATAACATTCGCAGGCGTTCAGCGCCTCCGCCATGCTCTGCCGCACCCGCACCGGCACACCCAGAGGATTGACGTTCACCGAAAAATCATATGTGACCTGATTTCTGTATATATCGCCGCCGTGAACTACTTTTCCCATACCGTCTCCCATTTTGTGACAGTTCCTTCCTGCTTCATCTGCTCCATCATCTATACATCTGCCTGTCAGTGATCAGACTGCCTGATACCATGATTATAAAGCTCAGAACGGATGCAGACATCCTTATCCCAGCAGCTCATAGATGGCCTCCACATCCATATGCCGCCGCAGAATATCCGCCATCTTGTCATACTGCGTCTCCTTAAAAGCCGCGTAATCCATCCACTCGCCGGAGCTGACTTCCAGATTTTTCTTTTTCGCCAGCGCCTGCACCATCAGCCAGGCTATTTTTCCCTGATCGAAAATCCCGTGTATATACGTTCCGTATACCTGATTCGCAAACAGGCCGTCCGCCGTCTCCGCCCCTGCGGTTTCCTCACCGACTCCGATTTTCCGGATCCGGCACAGAGAGCCGGCTTTTTTATCTGCTGTGCTCTCTCCCATATGAATCTCATATCCTCTGATCTTCTGTCCGTCAAGCACAGAAAAAATGCCTTTCGGATGGTCTATCGTTCCTTTCACCTGCGTTGTATGCTTTTCCTCCCGCATCACGGTATCCATGGGAAGCAGCTCCATCCCGCGCAGACTCCCGCCTTCTTCCACACCGAGCGGATCCGACAACGTATTCCCCAGCATCTGATATCCGCCGCAGATGCCGAAGATCGGTATATCTCCCGCTCGTTTTTTGATGGCCGCCTCCAATCCATTCTGACGCATCCATTTTAGGTCGCCCATGGTATTCTTGCTGCCCGGAAGGAAAATCATGTCCGGACTTCCCAGTTCCCGCACACTTGTGACATAACGCAGCGATACGTTATCCATCTGCTCAAATACCGAAAAGTCCGTAAAATTTGAAATCCGCGGGAAACGGATGACCGCCAGGTCTATGCCTGCCTTTTCTCTCCGGGAAAAACGCTCCGTCAGACTGTCCTCATCTTCCACCTTCACATCCATATAAGGAACCACACCGAGCATCGGCACCGGGATTCTCTCCCGAAGCATATCAATACCCGGATCCAGGATGGTCTTATCGCCCCGGAATTTGTTGATGATAAACCCCCGGACACGGTTTTGTTCCTCCGGCTCCAAGAGAGCATACGTGCCATACAGCTGTGCAAACACGCCGCCCCGGTCAATGTCGCCCACCAGCAGAACCGGCGCATCCGCCATCTTCGCCATTCCCATGTTGACGATATCCTGCTCTTTTAAATTAATCTCCGCCGGACTTCCGGCTCCCTCTATAACGATGATATCGGTATCTTCCGACAGCTTTTCATAAGCATGCATCACATCCGGAATCAGCGAGGTCTTGTATCGGAAATAATCTCTGGCAGCCATATTGCCTCTTACTTTTCCGTTCACGATCACCTGCGACCCGGTGTCATTGGTCGGCTTTAACAGAATCGGATTCATGTACACAGACGGCGTCCGGCCCGCGGCTTCCGCCTGCATGACCTGGGCCCGCCCCATCTCCAGTCCCTCTTCTGTGATAAAGGAATTGAGCGCCATATTCTGAGATTTAAAAGGCGCAACCCGGTAACCGTCCTGCTTAAAAATCCGGCATAATCCTGCCACGATAAAACTTTTTCCCGCACTGGACATCGTACCCTGCACCATAATTGATTTTGCCATCGCTCTGCCTCCTCTACAATTGAAAAAGCTGCTCCACAAAATGTCTGTAGTCCTCCTGCTCCCGCGGCGACTCCAGCGTTTTCATTTCATGAATCGGTTCCCGCAGCAGCCGCTGCAGAGAAGCGTTCAGAATCTTTTTCACCAGCTTCTGCTCCCGCGGCGTCAGATCCAGCTTGCGGTCCAGATACGTAAAACTGTCCTCCACAATCCCGGCACACCGCTTCTGCAGCGACTCAATCGTACCGTCCATCCGGCTGGCAAACAGCCACTCCATGGTCTGCGCCACCTCCTGCCGCATCTCTTCTTTTCCCAGCGCCACCAGCCGTTCCCGCTCTTTCCGGTTCTCCTGTGAAAGCTGATGAAGCGTGTCCATATTGATCAGTGTAACGCCCGCTTCCTGCTCCAGTTCCTGTTCCACATCCCGCGGCGCCGCCAGATCCAGAAAAACCCTCGGCCGCGCAGTATCACAGTTTGCCGCATATTCCGCCCGCGTCAGAATGACATGGGGCGCCGCAGTCGCGCTGATCACAATATCACTCGCTTCGATTGCCTCATACCGCGCGCTATACTCCGCCGCTTCCACCTGCGGATACTCTTCTTTTAACTCTTTTACCCGCTGGACAGCGCGCGTACAGACAATAATTTTATCCGCACCATAATAGTCCAGATATTTCAGCGCCAGTCTGGAAACCTTTCCCAGACCGATCACTGCTGCTGTTTTTCCCCGGATTCCCAGCGTCTTTTCCACCTGCAAAATGCCAATATAGCTGACGGAAAGCGGCACTTCACTGATTTTCAACTCCGTCTTTAACTTCTTGGCGCAGGTAATGGCGTCCCGAACCACTTTATTCATCTCTTTTTTCGCATAGCCGAGCGTTCTGGCAAAATCCAGTGCCTCGCCGACCTGACCCAGAATCTGATCCTCTCCCAGCACCATTGATTCCAGTCCTGCAGCTGTACGATAAAGATACGCCACCGCCTCCTCACCCTTGCAGGACACTAAATACGGACTGCACACTTCGCTCGTAAACCACTCCGTATAAAAACTGCTCATCTGCGAAAACTGTTCCTCTTCCTCATAGAAAAAGTAAATTTCACTGCGGTTGCAGGTGGACAATATCATACACTGCGTCACCGCAGGATGCGTGTTCGCCTCCATCTGCTGTAAAAATTCTATTTTGGTATTTTCTGTAAAAGACGTCCGATCCCGCACATCCAAAGGCGCCTGTTTATAGTTAATCCCGATCATTCCCAACTGCATGAATGTTCCTCTTTTCCTCATGATACGACAGAATGCAATCTGTCATATCCTCCACCGTCGCGTTCTTTGCCGTTACAGTCCTCATTCCATAGGAAGCGGCAGCCGCCTCCGTCTGCTTTCCGATGCAGACAGCCGTTATTTTTCTGTAATCGTAATCCGGCAGCATGGCGGCAAATCCCCGCACCGTGGAAGCACTGGTAAATGTCACCAGCGTCACATCCCCGGCCTCCATCTCTTTTTGCAGAAACTCTGCAGTTCCTGTATCGCAGACGGTATCATAAATCGGCAGATCGTGTACCCGGATGCCATCTTCACACTCCGCTCCATCATACACTTCGGATTGTATCGGAACCATCTCAGCCGCCGACACACCATTCCTTCCCAGAATCTCATCCACCAGAGCCGCCGACCCGATGGATGATCTCGGAATCAGAATATTTTCCCCCGGACGGCACGCCTGCCGGATCGCCTTCCCCAGTTCCGCCGACTCATACTGTTCCGGGATAATATCCACAAACATTCCCCGCCGTTCCATAGCCTCAGCTGTCGTTTTTCCGATGGCTGCCAGGCGCTTGCCCGCCAGCGCCCTGAGATCAACATGATATTCCCTGCACAATTCCATAAACCGTTCCACACCATACGGAGAGGTAAACACCAGCATGGTGTATTCCCCGATTTCCCGGAACGTCTTTTCAATTTTCTCAAACTTCCCTTTATCCGTCAGCGGCACCGTCTGAATGACCGGCGCGCTGACCACTTCCGCACCCAGTTTTTTTAATTCATTCACCAATGCGGCACTCTGCCGTCTCGGCCGGGTCACCACGATTTTTTCTCCAAACAGAGGCAAGCGCTCATACCAGGAAAAATTCTGCGCTAATACACACACCTCACCCACCACGATCACCGCAGGTGCCAGCAGATGCGCCTGTACAGCTGCATCTTCGATTGTGGCTACGGTAGCCACTACCTTTTTCTGATGAGAAGTTGCCCCCTGCTGCAGCACTGTCGCCGGCATATCCGGCGAAATCCCGCCGTCTAATAATCCGCGCATCAGATCACCCAGGGCGGCAAGCCCCATGAGAAACACATAAGTCCCTCCTGCCTCCACCAGAGCGCGAAAATTGATATCATATCCGACTCCGGATCTCCTGTGCCCTGTGATAATGTGGACGGAAGAAGCAAAATCCCGGTGTGTCACGGGGATGCCATTGTAGGCCGGTACTGAAATCGCGGACGTAACGCCGGGCACTATCTCATAGGGAATCCCGTATTTTGTCAGCAATTCCAGCTCTTCCCCGCCGCGACCGAACAGGAACGGATCTCCGCCTTTCAAGCACACGACCCTTTTTCCCTTCAGCGCTTCCTCTGCCAGAATCTCATTGGTCTGCCACTGGGATTTATGATGGTTCCCCGCGCGCTTTCCCGCGTCAATTTTTTCCGCACCGACCGGCATCCGGCACAGGACCTCCTGTCCCACCAGGCTATCATAGACCACCACCTCCGCCTCAGCCAGCACGAACTCGCCCTTCCGGGTAAAAAGTCCGGAATCACCGGGACCGGCGCCTACAAGCCAGACGCGTCCCTCTCGATAAGATACAGTGTCGCAGACCTCGGTTTCGCCGGTCGGGCAGAAAGCGTCTTTTGCCTCATGCCCATCACGCGGGGTGTAGGTTCCAGTGCATCCGACCGTGCCGGAATCTCGCCCTGCCTCATGCCCGTCGCTTGGAGTGAGGACAGCACAGCTGCCATATTTTCTGTGCGCCCCTGCACATTTCAGCTGCGCCGCCAGCTGACGCCCCACGGCCGCAGCTTTCTTTCTCGGCCCTGTGATGGAACCGACAACCGACCGCTGCGTTTCCTCCTCGTAATAAAGTCCTCTCACAAACAGGTTTTCTCCGATTATCTCGGCATAAGCCGCCACCGGCGAACTGCACCCACCGTTTAAATATGCGGTAAACGCCCGCTCAGCGGCAGCACAGTCTGCTGCATCCGGATTCAGAAACCCTTTCAGATAATCATAGTTTTCTCCCTGACGTCCCTGGATGCACAGAATCCCCTGGCCGGCCGCCGGAATCATCTCATCCGGAGAAAATACTCTGCTGATCCGCTCCTCCAGCCCTAACCGTTTCAAACCGGCCACCGCAAGGACGATCGCACCGTATTCCCCCTCATCCAGCTTTCTCAAACGGGTTTGTACATTTCCCCGTATATTTTTGATCTCCGCCTGCGGATACAGCTTTTTTAACTGCAGTGCCCGGCGGCTGCCGGAACAGCCGATCGGTCCCGCGATTTCCTCTCCGGAGGCTCCCTTCGGAAGAATCAGCGCATCCCGGGGATCCTCTCTCACGGAATATCCGACCACCGGCAGATCATCGGGCACCTCCATCGGCAGATCTTTCAGACTATGTACCGAAAAGTCGGTTCTTTTCTCCCGCAGCGCAAGATCCAGTTCCTTAACAAACAGTCCCTTGCCGCCGATATCATCCAGCTTTCTGTCTAAAATTTTATCCCCCGTTGTTTTCATGGTGAGAATTTCCACATCATACTGCGGACAATTCTGCCGGATGTAATCCGCCACCATCTCCGTCTGGACGACGACCAGCTTACTTTCCCGGCTTCCTGCTGTTATTTTTCCCATAAAAATCCCGGTGCCTCCTCTTATTCACAAAATAATTCAGAACTCCGCCGACAACAATAATGACCAACGCCATCACCAGAACCCGTTTTGCCGCCTCCTGAGGGAGCTCGCTCTTGTCTGTGATGGAATCTGCATAAAAAGTCAGTTGATACTCAATCTCATGAGGCGCGCCCATGGCTGTTGTATCCGCGAGGACCGTCATCTCCTCGTCAAACACGGTAATCGGCACGGTAAATGTCGAATATCCGTCCTCATTTTCATTCTCATAGCGATCTCCGTCCACAATCATATAATCGTAGTTGGAGCTGCTCCAGATCAGTTCCGCGTAGATCTTCCCATCCTCGACGATCATCACAGCCGGGGAGACGATACTGGCCTTCCCGCTGCCGCCGGTCATGGTAAGTTCGATCGCGTACTCTCCGTCGTCTGCGTCCACCGACAGCGGATCTGCGTGAACGGTAAGCGGGGCAATCGCCAGAGCGCATATAATTAAAAATGCAGAAAAAATGAAGGTCAAAAAACGTTTCATGGTAAGTTCCTTTTTCTAAATTTATATGATACATGATATGAATGCAAGCATTCGATTTTCGACCAGCTTTGCATAAGTTCGATTACAGAAATCAAAAATTTCTTATCTTATTTTGTCTCTTGTATCATATGTTTTTCTTTCTATAGATAAAAATAAAAGCCAACGCCAGGAAAACCGCTACATAGGCCAGCAAAATCAATATTCCTTTTGCCGATACACTCCCTCCACCCGCGATCTCACGGATCATCAGGCTGGCCTGTGACAACGGCAGCGCATTTAACACTTTGGATGCCGCCGGAGGCAGACTGTCCAGCGAAAAAAAGGTGTTGCACAAAAATGACATCGGCATGATAACAAAATTGCTAAACCGCGGCATATCCGTATGATTTTTGGCACAAAAAGACACAACCACCGCGATAGTGGAAAACGCCGCACCGTTTAAAAACATGATAAGAAAGGTAAAACCGTTAAACACAAGCCCTGTTTTCACCGGCAGCACCAGGATCATGATGATCAGTCCGGAGTAAATCCCGCGCAGGCTCCCGGCGATGATCTGACCCACAATAAACTGCCAGAGAGGCGTGGGGGAGATCATGACCTGATCCAGCGCACGCTCATACATCCGCTGTACGGTCAGGTTCTGAGCCACCGCACCGAAGCTCCCGTTCATGCTGGAGAGCGCCACGACACCCGGAATCAGATAATTCAGATAGGATTCCCCATGAGACATCATCTGCAGGCCAAATCCAAATACCAGCAGGTACATAAGGGGTGCGATCATGGCAGCCAGCGTAATCTTATAAAAGTCTCTGACGAACTCTCTCCATTTTTCCCATAAAACCGTTACAATTCCCATTTTTATTCCTAATCCATTTTATATTACTTTTCACGGTCCCTCCACCCAACATGCGCAATCCCGCCCGCTTCGCGTGCTTAGTTATACATAAGTTCGATTACGAAAATCAGAGATTTTCTATCTCACTTATATCGCTGATCACGCAGCTAAGATTGCTTATGCGGGTGGAAGTTCCTGTTTCACAGGCCTAATCTGGACGAAGAAACTGCCTCTTACGTGCAAGCACAAGGTGAATTGCCGCATTGCGGCAAGAGAAGGTGGCCTGGGCCACGACGATTCAGTCTCTCCGATCAGATTTGCCGTGAAAAGTAACATTATTGACGAACACATCTTCCAGCGTCGTATTCCGAAGCGTTGCATGCCGGTCACTCCCGGCCAGAAACTGTACCGCAGCATCCCGATCACTGAAAAACCGGCTCTTCTGTTCATCGCCCTCCATAATATCCACAGCATAAGCACCGAGTTTCCCGATCATCGTTTCCGGACTGTCCACTACGGTAAGCTTGCCTTTTTCCATGAACGCCACCCTCTGACACAGCGCCTCCGCCTCCTCCATATAGTGGGTGGTAAGGACAATTGTCAGATTCTGGTTGTTAAGTTTTCTCAGCAGCCCCCACATCTGCCGGCGCGAAACCGCGTCCATGCCCGCGGTCGGCTCATCCAGGAGAAGAATCTTCGGCTCCGTGAGAAGCGCGCGGCAAACCATCAGCTTCCGCTTCATACCGCCGGAAAGCCGGCGGACCGTACGCTTGCGGAATTCAATCAAGCCGCAATACTCCAGCAATTCATCCGTCCGCTCCCGGATTTTTTTCCGCGGCATATAATAAAGGCGCCCCTGATATTCCATAACCTCATCCATGGTCATTTCCTGGCGCATAGAATATTCCTGTGTGATCATGCTGATTTTCCGTCTGAGGCCGGCATTGGTCCGGGTCATCTCCTGACCGTCCACCAGAACTCTCCCCTCCGTGGGAAGCAGAACCGTCGACATAAGATTGATGGTCGTGGTTTTTCCAGCACCGTTTGTCCCGAGCAGGCCGAAAAATTCTCCCGTCTCAATCTTCAAATCCATATGATCAACAGCGGTAAATTCCCCGAATTTTTTTGTCAGATTCTGAAGCTCAATCATTTTCCGTTCTCCGGCGCTTTCGCAATAATCAGGGAATAATACCCCGCATCATCCGGTATTTCCTCCACACTGCGATATACTTTTTCTGTTTCCATTCCGCAATTTTCAACCATACAGACCTCTTTTTTGCTTTCCCGCAAAATATCTTTCACCTGATCCATCTTTTTTCCGGACTTCATCAGAATATAAGTGCCTTCTCCATCAAGCCGCTCGTCCAGACGGTGAATGGCCGGTATGATATGCAGCGGTTCCTGCCAGAGGGAAAGCGGCATATTCAGCCTGGCCGCCGCCGCGCAAAAAGAGGTAATTCCGCTGACCAGCGCCGTCGGATAGCCGTCCTCCTCCACGCGCTTTTGCAGATAACTGAAGGTCGAATACACCGTCGGATCCCCCAGCGTAAGAAATACCACGTTTTCTCCGGTATCCAGTACTTCCTCCAACATCTGTACGCCTCTTTTATGACAGGCTTCCCGTTCCTCCCTGTCATGGCTCATAGACATATAGACTGACAGCAGCTTCCTCTCCTTCAGTTCGGGCACCGCCTGAGCTGCAATTTTATAGGCCACAGTATCCCGTGCATCCTCCCCCGGCGCCGCAATATAAGTATTCTCCCGAATGAGACGCACCGCTTTTATTGTCATCAGTTCGGGGTCGCCCGGGCCTACTCCCACTCCATATAAAGTTCCCTTCATCTATGATATTCCTCCTGTAAACTGCTTTTTGAATTTATAGACATCCCTGCGCGGTCAACCTCAATCTGCAGATCTTCACGCGCATAGCGGACCAGCTCCTCATTTGCCCGGTTGCCCTCCAGAAACTCCGGCACCGTGACCAGAACCTTCCGGCACTTTTTCATACATGCCTTCGCCTTCGTCACCGTTTCTTCTGAGATTGGGAGAAATGCCTGCTGCGCGATCACTTCCGCCGCCAGTTCTCTGGCCACCACGTAATCAACATCATTTTCCGCCAACACGCCCGCTGCAAAAGGAATCCCCTGTCTCTGCAGCATACGGAAATACGGAATCCCGCTCCCGTTCCCGGCGATGACAAAAACCTCCGGCTCTCCTCTCACCGGTTCCATCTCCACGCAGCCGAAGAGAGCATTATAGCTCCCCTTTGTAATGTCATAAAGACTCTGCACATAACCGTCTGTAAAAATTTCCTCCGGTGTGCCGTATTTTTCAATCTGATTGTTATGCACACAGACCACCCGGTCCGAGATCTTCTGTGCCAGATCCAGCTCGTGAAGCGACATCACCACGGTAAGCTGCCGCTTTCTCACCATATCCTTCAGGATATGCAGCAGCTCCAGCTTATGCCGGATATCCAGAAAAGAAGTCGGCTCATCCAGCACCAGCACCTCCGGCTCCTGACACAGCGCCCTGGCCAGAAGGACCCGCTGCCTCTGCCCGTCGCTGATACAGTTAAAATCCTGTTTTGCCAGGTCCGAAGCATGCACCAGCGCCAGGGATTCCGAAACAATTCTCCAATCATCCTCTGACAAAATCCCCAGCTTCCCGGTGTACGGATAACGTCCCATGCTGACCATATCCTCGCAGGTCATCATCTCCGGCTGCAGCCGCTCCGGCATCATCACCGACATCTTCTGCGCAATCTCCGGGTTGCTCATCCGGTCCAGTGCCTGCTTATCCAGGTAAACCGTCCCGCCCATCCAGGCCAGCTGCCTGGTCAGGCTTTTTAATATGGTCGATTTGCCGGCGCCGTTGGGGCCGATCAATGTCAGGATCTCGCCCTTCTTCAACTGGAGGCAGATATCCTTTATCAGAGGGGTGTCTCCGTAGCCGACGCTCAAATTGTCCGTATAAAAATAAAATTCATCCATGCGACTTCCTCATCTATGACTTTTCTTCCCTTGTATCATCATATATATGACTACCGGCGCTCCGAATATCGCCGTCACGGAACTGATGGACAGCTCCGTCGGAGAGAACACCGTCCTGGCCAGATAATCGCAAAACAGGCAGAATACCGCACCGCCCAGAAAACATCCCGGCAGAATGACCAGCGGTTTAGCTGTGTGAAACAGACTTTTCATCAGATGCGGCACCGCAATACCCACAAAGGATATCGGTCCCGCAAAAGCAGTCACCGTGGCGGAGAGAATACTGGAAAGAATAATCAGGGAAATCCGCAAAAACCGGACGTTCACGCCCAGATTCTTCGCATATACTTCCCCCACCTGATAAGCACTGATCGGTTTTGAGAGGAAAAACGTCAAAACTATTGTGATTCCGATCACAACCGCCATCACCCGGACATTGCTCCAGGAAGTTCCGGAAAAACTTCCCAGCGACCAGTTATGCAGATTCACGATATTGGAATCCTCCGCAAAGGTTACCACAAAATCTGTAATCGCCGAACAGATATACCCGATCATAATACCGCAGACAACCAATATAGACATATTGCTAACTTTCTTTGATACAGCAAGGACAAATCCCATCGACATCATCGAACCGGCGAAAGCCGCAATGATCATCCCTGCGGAACTGATCGTAATTCCCCGCCCTAACAGAAAAATCATAACCAGCGCTACGATCAGCTTTGCCCCCGAGGAGATTCCCAGAACATACGGCCCCGCAATCGGATTCCCGAAAAATGTCTGCAACAAAAAACCGGAAACTGACAGAGCGCCGCCCAGAATCAGTGCGGCAATCGCACGAGGCAGACGAATACTCCACACAACCGTAGCCTCCGTGCTTTCGGTGTTCCGGCGAAACAGAATGGCCATACATTCCCGGAAGGAAAGTTCCACTGTTCCGCCATTGATATTTATCATAAACAAAAGAAATAATAATACAGCCAGAATCAGGAAAGCGGCTGTATAGCGCATCGAACGTTTCTGCATGTTTCTCCTTACCTGCCTGTAACTGCTCTATATTTTTTCAACAGCAAATGAAACCCTGTTAAAATCACTGCACGAAAAAGATATACTGTAACTGTTCATTATTTTCACAGTTACGGCACATCAATCTAATTTATATAGGTAGTTCAGTTCCTCATCCGACACATTCTCATCTGTCAGAATCGCATGAATATCCAACATCAGCGCGGTAAATCCGGTGGTCTCCTGGAAAACGCTTTTCCCGGTACACCAGACATTTCCCTCCTGCACAGCCTTAAACTCAGCCAGTAATTCACTTTTATCCAGAAGTTCGTCCATCGTCGTCAATTCATTGTCGATGGAACTGTTATAAATCAGCACCTCCGCGTCTTTTGCTGCCAGATAAAAATCCTCCATCTGCATATTCATGGTGGAAACCGCACTATCCTCATCCCCGGTCAGATCCTCAAAGGCATAGACTCCGCCGGAAAGTTCAATCAGTTTGGAAATGTATCCGCCGTACTTGTGCACGTTAGCCGCACCGTTTGTCGTAATATAGAAAAAAGCCACCGTCTTTCCGGTGCTCTCATCCTCCAGCACCTCAGAAAGGCTTGCCACCTGTTCCTCGAAATAACTGTTTGCTTCCTCCTCTTTGCCGAGCAAAATCCCATACACTTTGATCCACTCCAGACGGCCCAGCGGGTGATTTTCGTAACTGGAATGCTCCACAAACACCGGAATCCCCAGCTCCTCAATCTGCTCCTGCACATCCGGCGAATGATAAATCATCGTGGATTCGATCGCCAGGTCACAGCCCTCGGAAATCAACAGCTCATAATCCGGTGCGGAATATTTGCCGGCGTAAAGCATCTCTCCGCTCTCGATGGCTTCCTTCGCCTCCTCGATATACCAGCCATCCGCGTTGGTTCCGCACAGACGGATATTGCCGATGCCGTCAAGCGCCCGGAACAGATCCATCGCTGAGGTTGCCACCAGATAGATATGATCGGAGCCCTGCCCGATCACCGTGATATCCTCCGGCAAATTTTCCGGCTCCTGCATTCCTTCCGGGACCACAAGATACCGGGTCTCCTCAGCCACCGTGATCAGATAATAACCTCCGTCATACTGTTCCGCAGAAAACTGCGTGGCATAGCTTAAGGAGACAGTATCCATAACCTCCATATCATCCCAATCGTATACCGCCTCAGAAACTTCCCCGGTTTTCGACTCGGATTCTGTTTCCGACACCGCGCTCTGTGCATCTTCTGCAGTCCTTTTATCCTGGCAGCCGGCCAACCCGAACACACAGGCAAACACAGCCACGCAAAGTATGAGAAAATAGAACCTTCGGTTTCTTCCTGTTTTTTTCTTTCTTATGTTAGTTTGCTCATCCGGATTATTCCTGAACATTCATATCGCCTTCTTGTTCTGCTGTAATTCTTATAACATCTGACAACTTATTCCTCCGCATCAGCAATCGTCGCCGAATCAAAAAAGATGGTATAGTCAATCTCATGCGGCTCGCTCATCGCTGTTGTATCCGCGGTAACTTCCATGGCATAGTCAAACGCATCCACCGGAATCTCGAATACCGATCCTTCCTCTGTGCTGACCGGGAGATACTGCTCCTCCCCGACAATCATATAATCATAATTAGAGCTGCTCCACGTAATCTGCGCAGTCGCCGCTCCGTCCGCTATCGTAAGCGTCGCCGGTGATTCAATATCCGCACGCCCGGTCCCGCCTTCCAATGTAACCTCAATGGTATAAGTCCCGTCCTCGAGTCCCAGAGATTCCACAGATTTCTTCTCTGCAACCACTGTCTCCCCGACTGCGTCATCATCCCCGGCCTCTCCGGCTTCACTCTCTGCCGCACCGTCTTCGTCCTCAATCAGAACGGGATCTGATACGGATACCGTATGGTCGTACCATGTGCCCTTTGTACCGATAATCGCAACTGCAAACTCCTCATCCAGAGCAGGAACCGGAATATCAAATCCATATACTGTCTCCGTATAGCCGTCGCTATAGGTCACCTCGTCCTCTGTGGGCTGAATCCACCCGGCCTCGTCCTCCTGAGCTTCCTCCGCCGTGCCGTAATACAAATTCACAATATTTTTGGAAACCAGCGAGACGTGTATCGTCATCACGCCGTCCTCCACGGTAAGTGTTCCCATTCCGTCACAGGCTTCATTGATGTGAAACATACTGCTGTCCGTGGAAAATTCCGCCTGATAAACACCATCCTCCAGCATCGTTTCCGAGGCATTGTCATCCGCAGTATCCTCCGGCTCCGCCTCCGATTCTGCTGAGGCACTCACCGACTCCTCATCAGATGCGGAATCCGCCTGCTGTGCGCCGTATCCTGTCATACACAGCGCAGCCGCCGCTGCCAACGCAATACATGTTACCATCCATTTTCGTTTCATCCTTTTCTTCACCCTTTCTAATGCGGACTGCCTATACCGTTATTTTCGCACGGCTCATTGTCTGCGCTCATTATATCACAAATATGGCATATGTTTGTATCATAACATATGCCTGTATCTGTAGTTTATCAATTTTTTGACTTTTTTGTTGTAAGCTTTCCATGCACACAATCTATTAAAAATTATATGAAAACTTATTATTCCTGCAAGTCCTGCTCTCCTGCATAACCCTTATCCACATTGATCGCGCAGAAATACTCATCCCCCAGCTCTGCTTTTATCCTCTCCCTTATTATTTCTTCCAATTGGTTATCCGTCAACCGATACTTAAAGGGCACCAACACATCAAAAATCAGATTCACATGTGTCGGTCCTGCAACCACACGGAAATCATGCATACTGATCTTCGGGTCAATCGCATGAATGAGTGAAGCCGTCTTTTCTTTCAGCAATTGCACCTGCTCATCCATCGTCACGACCGGATCCATATGTATCACGGCATCACATCTTAATTCCCGTTTCAGCTCATGCTCTATATTATCAATCGCATCGTGCAGCGCCAGAATATCTCCCTCCGCCGGCACTTCTGCGTGAAGCGAAATCATCTGCCTCCCCGGTCCATAATCATGCACGATCAGATCATGAATGCCGAGCACTTCCGGGTGCGCCGTGACCAACGATTTTATCTTTTCAACAAATTCCGGCTCCGGCGGCTGTCCCAGAAGCGGATTCAGCGTATCCCGGGCTGCCGTAATCCCGGCAATGAAAATAAATACTCCAACCAGCACACCGCAGTAACCGTCAATCTGAAGATTCGTCGTTTTTTCTACAATTGCGGCAATCAATACAACAAACGTGGCAATGCTGTCGCTGAAACTGTCCGTAGCCGTTGCCCGCATGGCGGAGGAGTCCAGCTTTTTCCCGATGGAACGGTTATAAAAGCACATATATAATTTAACCGCGATCGAGATGATCAGTATAACCAGAGCCAGCGTGTTATACTCTACTTTCTCCGGATGAATGATCTTCTCCACGGAACTTTTGACCAGTTCATACGCCATAATCAAAATGGCGCCGGAGACGATCAGACCGGATATATATTCAATTCTTCCGTGCCCGAAAGGATGCCCCGGATCCGGCTCCGCCCCAGCCATTTTAAATCCGATCAGTATTACAACGGAGGACGCAGCGTCTGACAGGTTGTTCACCGCATCCGCCGTGATGGATACCGACCGGGTAATCGTTCCCGCCAGAAACTTTCCTGTGAACAGAAGAATGTTCAGGCAGATGCCGACAATACCGCAAAGCATGCCGTAAGCCTGCCTTACCTCCGGGGAGGAAGTGTCATCCGGATTTTTTATAAAGATTTTTGACAACAAACGTATCATGTGCCGAAATCTCCTTCATATTGATTGTATAAGTTGCTCCATTTAAACAGATTTATCCGTTTCTTCAAAGCCTAATTTCTGTAAAAATATATCTTACAGCTTATTATATTTATCGCTTTTTCCTTTTGCTTTCTCCACAGGATACTTCGCCTCATTCTGCGACATCTTCATATTCACAATATCATCCGCATCAAGTTCCAGCTTATCCAAAAGATTCTGACTATATACCAAAACATCCGCCAGTTCTTCCTTGATGTGCTGCAGATCATATGTATCCTCTGACCACTGAAAACATTCCAGCAGTTCTGCCGCCTCGATCACAATTGATTTTGCAAGGTTGGCCGGTGAATGGAACTGATCCCAGTCACGGTCTTCCGTAAATTTCCGGATTCTATTTACTGTTTCCTGTTTCATAATTCCCCTTTCTACTGATTGGCCTCAGAATCTTTCAAAGCTTTCCGAAGCTCCGGATCACAAGCATAGATGTAGAGGCCATTAATGCCACGTGTCATGAGAACACGCACTTCATGTTGAATCAGCGTTTCTCCGAATTTCTGTTTTGTCCCATCTGATAATGTTCTATTACGAATTGCTTTCTGATTGTAACTTGCTGTAGGATCAAAAATTATTTTCTCGTCACGATACTTAACAGATGGTCCGAGAATTACTCCCGCATAATTTAAATCAAAACCCTGAATCGTAAATGTTGACCCCACCTCACCAATAGTCTGAGGCTGTTCTGCCCACGCCAACCCGGCAATACTGCGCTTTTCTCTTCTGGAAAGTTCCGGCTCCAATTCACGGTTCCAGGGTTTATGCCATTTTTCAATATAAACTTCCCAGTATTTTCGCAACCTGTCTTCCGGGTGACGATTTGAGCTGTATTCCCAGTCATAAGTTGCAATCACTCTGGATAAAGCCGAGTCACTTTCCTTCGCCTTTTTCTGAATCTCCAAATCCAATTTTTCCGGAGTATCAAAAATTCTGATACAATAGCTATTCGATGACTCCGGCATTTTCTTTATCTGCCCCTTTTTTGTAAAAGAATCAATCCAGTCTATTGTATCAGGATCAGCCATCATTCGAAGCTGTTTCTCCAGAACAATATGATTACCTGCCTTCCTTGCCTGATTTCTGTACTGCTCCAGAATTTGTGATTCCCAAAACTGTTCTGTAGTAAGGATTTGATTCTCATCGAACATTACAACCGTAACACGGGCTCTTTCCAGAATATCTTTCAACTGGTTTTCGCCGCGATAGGATTGTTTCCCCTGGGTTAACAACAAATGCGCCTCATCCACAAAAGCCACATCGACCGGTTTATCTGCCGTATGATTATTAATAAAAGTCGTCGGTTTACTTATAATCTTTCCATACTTTTCAGCCAAACCCAGTTTTTCAGCAATCTGCTCATACACTGTAATCTGTTCGTCATGGTTTACCAGCAAATGACAGTTCAACTTTTCATCCCGCTCTTCAAACAGACAATACAACTCATAAAAGGTACTGCTGTTCAGTACGGTTTTTCCGGTTCCCGCTTCTCCGTCAATGAAAATCAGCTGCCCCGTTTCTCCGTTTTCCAACGCCTGCGATACTTTTCGAACAATCAGATCTCTCGCCTGATTCTGTTCTCTTGTAAGCTTATGCAACGGAGAAGCTTTAAAAATGGCAGAATCTTTTATTTTACTCTCCGATGGGAACAAATCCCGATTCTCTTTGCGAAGTCCTCTCCAGATTTTTCCAAAAAGCTCCTCCAGTTCATCCATCGGATAATAGCCTGTCTGCGGATTATCCCGCAAATTATGTACATGTTTAACCCGCTCTACGCTCATCATATAATGCATCAGGCGATTTTCAATATCAAGCGTCAATGATTTATTGAAATGTTCGTGTCCAATGATATAGAGGCTTGCCTCCTGTTCTGCTATATTTCTTTGCCATTTTGTTTTATCTGTTGATGCATCATAATGCTGACGTGTTCTTTTAAAAATGTCATTTGACTCCCCAACATATACTTCATAGTAGTCCGATTTCTTCCAGGAATGAATATAAACTGTTGGAAAATTCTCAATAATTTCCCTTGTTTTTTCTTTCTCTGACAGCAAAGAAACTTTTTCAAAATAATCCAAATTCTCCGGAGTATCTATAATCTGCTTAATAACCGGATTCGCTACATGATTGTTCATTTTTGTAAACTTATTTAAAAGGGCTTCCTGAATCACCTGAGAACAGTTAATCTCATGCTGGTCAACAAGATCAGCCATCCATTCGGGCAAGGAAATATTTTTACTTACAGTTCCGGTATCAATAGCGGCACGATACGCAATGGTGTCAATCTGAATTAAGGTAAGAATTGCATCATCCGGATAATTGAGATTACTTTGAGGTGTTGCTGAATGGATATCTTCCGGATGATTATCTTCAGCGTGAACAAGCCAGATTGAAGCGGCGTCAGTAATTTGTTCAACTGCATCGGAAATATCTTTTCCGGTAGTAATACAACCGGGAAGATCCGGTATTCTGGCAAAGAACCCAGTACCATCTTCTTCGGGAATAAGAATTGCAGTATAAGGGAGTATGAAAAAAAGTCTGTAAAAGTTTAAATGTTAGGTCTTCTATGAT
>JAJPZY010000127.1 GCA_021204085.1 Clostridiales bacterium
CAATCCAAGAATTTCCATCAACTGGCTTTAGTCGGAAATCCTCTGGAAACTAAGGGTTATCGTCAACCGTCGGATCAGCCGCTCCCTCTTCATCCGCAGTGTCTCCCTCTGTCAGAGCATCCTCGTCTGAAGTATTCTCCTCCGAAGCAATACTCTCCGCAGCCAATGCCGTCTGCGGGACGACACTCGTCACGACTACACAGGCCGCCAGACCCGCTGTCATCCATCTCTTCAATCTCTTCATAAAAATCCGCATCCTCCTTTTACTGATTACAGGTTTCAGCAATCTTAATAAACGTAACACATATATTCTTAATTTTCAATAAAATTCCTTAAATTTCCCTATTTCAATACATCTATTTTTCCGTTGACTGCGGAGTGTTTTTTGTTTCATGGGACGAACTTCCTATAAAACAAAAAAACAGTCCCCGCGGACACTGCCGCGGGGTTTTAATACACCTCTGCTAATCTCTCTCTACTTCTTTTTTAATAATTTTTCCGGTGGTGGCATTGATCGTGTAATCATATTCATATCCGTTGTAGTCAAAGCTGACTTCATATACAACCACGCCGTTTTCTTTATCTTTTTCCACTTCCAGATCCCGAACCTGAGACTCCGTAACACCTGCGTCCGTCAGTGCGATGGATTTCGCCTTGGCAGTTCCGATGTAAGTGTCAGAAGAGCTGGTGGAGGTACTTGTGGAAGTAGTGGTGGCTGTCTTCGTCGTGGCTTTGCGAACATCGGAGAAGTCACCGTAATACTTATTTTTACCGGAATCCGAAAGCAGGTACGCCCGAACCTTAAACTTGTATGCGGTCCCGCTGTCAAGTCCGGAGATCGTTACGCTGGTGCCGCTCACGGTCGTCTGCCGTACATATTTGCCCTGTGCCGCGTCATACATAAACACCTGGTATTTGGTCGCCCTGGGCACCTTATCCCACGTCAGCTTTACGGTTGAAGTCGTCTTACTCGGAGCTCTCAGATTCTCTACTTCTTCCGGCTCTGTATAAGTTGTGAGCGTTGCGGAGAAAGAACCGTAGGTTGTAGTGCCGTTGCTCTTCGTATAAGCCCTGACTTTGAACTTATACTTCGTCGCTGACTTCAGGTTTTCTACCTCGTACTTGTTCTTTGTTGTGGTCTTGATTTTCTTCCACTTTCCTGTACTCGTGTCGTAGCGGTAAAGCTGGTATCCGGTTGCGCCTGATACTTTCGTCCATTTGAGGGTCAGTTCATCGTCATCCCTCACTGCTGTCTTCAGTCCTGTTACCTTTGCAGGTGTAGTTGCCGCCTGAGCGGTATTGACTGATGCGCCAATTCCAAAAATCATTGCGATTGCCATAGTGGTTACGGCCAGTTTTGCTAAAAATTTCTTCATAAGTTTTTCCTCCTTTTCCTGTTTTCGCTGGTTGAATCACCTTTCGGAACAACGGTAAAGTTGTTTCCTGTCTGGTTCTTTTTTGTTTGATGAGCTCAGTATAAAGGAGAAATATTAGAAGAACATTAGAAACAAGACGAAAACAAAATTTTCTTTATTTTTCTCGGGAAACGTAAAACAGCCCTTCCCAGCCGGTAATCCTTACTGTTTTGCAGTTCAAGTAGTTTACCGTTCAGTTTCTTCTGAAGACGTCCCCTGTTTTCCTCTGCCTGATTTTTTTCCAGTTTGCTGTTGCACACATCCGTCACATACCATATAAAAAATCCTTTTTCTCCCTGCGGAAAGATCTGAGAAATCTGCCGTTCACGGGACGGAAGCTGCATATACGCATTTTTGATATAATCGAGCACCTGCCGCAAACGGTCCGGCGACATGTCATCCTGCGCATGCAGGGAAGCTTCATTCTGATACATTTTCTGCATTTCCATATAGCAAAAGAAAACTTCATAAACATCAAAAACAGAAGAAGTTTTTGTTAAGACAGGCAGTGCTGTCTGCTCACCCTTCCATAATTCAGCCGCCAACCGGCGCAGTTCCTCTTTTTTCCCTTCAAACGCATTCAGCCATTCCGATATGCGCTGACAATCATGCCATTTATCAATATTCGACGGAAAATTATAATATTCTCTCGGATGATCCAGCAGCCCCGCCTTTGTAATACAGGAATCCGCCAGCCGGTCATATATTTTCATCCACGCGCTCTCTGTTTTTACCGTGCTCAGATTATGGATACAGCTGAACAGCATGCGGTCAGCAAAACTCTTCTCAACTTCCGAAAAAATCCCCCGCTTTGTCAGTTCATCATATACCGCTTCATAAGCATCTGCAAAGAGGGTCGGCATACGGTCTTTTGTGTTTTGTAAATTCCCGCTGTACCCGGTTCTGTAATAAACCAGATCTTCATCCACATAAGAAACCAAATCAGCAACCGCCAGCGATGTAAGGCTGAAATAAATATCATTGCTGTGCCGAATCTCCTGAAACCACAGGTTTTCCCTTAAAACAAATTCCCTGCGAACCAGCCTGAGCCACGGATTCGGCGTTGTGAGCACAAGAATTTTATCCGGAATATCCTTACGGGAAAAAACAGGATCTGCAGGAAGCATGTTTCTGCGAAAAAAGCTGGGTTTTGCGATAAACCGTCCCGTGAGAGTATCGTACCCTTTGGCACCGAAAAGTACAATATCCGCATTTGTTTCTTTCGCCCTCTGCCATGTCTTTTCACACAATGTTGAATCAAAGAAATCATCTGCGTCCAGGAACAGAAGATATTCCCCTCCCGCCGACCGGATTCCCTGATTGCGTGCCGCTCCGGCATACCTGTTTTCCTGTTCCAGGATCCGGATTCTTTTATCAACAGCCGCATACTCTTTCAATATGATTCCCGAACCATCCGCGGAGCCGTCATCCACGCAAATGATTTCGATTTCAACCAGAGTCTGTTTCGTTACGCTGTCCAGACATTCATGCAAATATTTCTGAACATTGTAAACGGGGATGATAATTGAAATCTTCGGAGACGGGCATGAATCATAAAACACCGGTTCCGGCAAAGCCGGCGCCGCCGGGCTGTCAGCATTTAGTACCCGTTTTAATGAAGCCTGATACATCTCATTTAAGAGTTCCGAAAAGAGACCACCATAATTGTTGACAAACTGTTCCGTATCATGAAGGATTCGCTCACCATATTGCGCATCATGATAAAACCTGCGAAACCAGGTTTGCAGATCTGAAAACTCACTTTTCATTACCTGCCTGCATACTTCAGGGCAAATCTCATCCCTCTCCAGCTGGTCACTCGTTATTTTTACGGACTGAAACTGGCAGTCAAAGTGCCGCGCCCGTTTTCCGACAAGTGATCCCGACTGTCCGACTCTATGTACCACCAGACGGTCCCGCGAAAGCATGATATGCTCTGCATTTGTGATCACCCTCCAGTAAAACGATCTGTCATTTATGCAAAACAGCGTATTAAACTGAATCTTATATTTTTGAAGAAACGCGCGGCGGTAAATGCCATTCCAGGGCACGACGCTGATATGGTACAACACATCGTCCGTATCAGCGCGAAGCAGACGATTAAAATCATTCCTCTCTGCCCGCGCAAACAGATAAATAGGGTTATATATCGTCTCTTTTTTCGTTGCATCGAAGGGAATGGAGCGGAATTTCAGACAATCCAGATGATTTTCTTTAGCCATGCGATAAATTGCTTCATACGCATAATCCATCACATAATCATCGGCATCGAGAAAATGAAGATACTCTCCCTCTGCAACTGACATCCCATAGTTTCGCGCTGCTCCGGCATACCGGTTTCGCTGGCACAGTATCCGCACCCGGCTGTCCTTTGCCGCATATTCCTCCAGGATATCACGTGAACGGTCCGTTGAGCCGTCGTCCACACAGATCACCTCAATCTCCCGCAGAGATTGTCCCAGTACGCTGTCCAGGCACTGATGCAGGTAGTTTTCCGCATTATATACGGGAATGATGATAGATAATTTAATGTCTGCCATAATTAACTGATTTGTCTCCTGTATTGCTCGTACTCTTTCTTATTATAAAAATACTCCTTCGGCTTTCCCTTTATCCCGAACTCTTCAAACCATTCATTTTTCAGCGCTTCCCTTAGCACTTCCTTCTTCGGACCGGTGATCGTATTCAGGTGCCACAGCGAAAAATGCAGCGCATAATTGATATAATCCTGCTCCAGCTGCCAATACAGATTCCGTTTCACCAATGCCTCTTTCAATGCATTCAGAGCCTCGTGAAAACAATGCCAGGATTTTTCCCGGGTATTCGAAAGAGAATGCGGGTTATTTCTCCGCTGGTGAGCCAGCACCTCATCAATGATCTCGATTCGCTCTGCAAAAACAATTGCGGAAAAAACAAACAGCATGTCATTTGACGTTCGGATTTCCTGAAACCGCAGATGGTTTTCCTCCACAAATTCACGCAGAAACAGCTTATCCCAGGACCAGCCGACAAATACCTTAAATACATTGCCCGTAAATGTCTGAAAATCCATCGGGCGGTACGGCGGAAGATCCTCGGTACGAAGCGTCCATCTTGCCGGGAGGAACTGCCCCAGATCTTCCCTGTACTGATCTGAACGGAACACAAGAACCTGTGCGTCGGACGCCTTTGCTTTATTGTAAGCTTTTGCCAGCATCGCCGGTTCAAAAAAATCATCTGCATCCAGAATAGACAGATATTCTCCGCCTGCCTCCTCAAGTCCCCGGTTTCGAGCCGCGCCTGCCCCGGCGTTCTCCTGTGTAAGCACTGTCATACGCGAATCCTTCGCCGCGTATTCATTAAGGATGGCAAGAGAATTGTCCTTTGACCCGTCGTCTACACAGATAATCTCAATCTCCTGCAGCGTCTGTCCTGTGACACTGTCCAGACATTGCCTCAGATATTCTGATGCATTGTATACAGGCATGATTACTGATACTTTTGGTCTCATTTTATCCATACTCCGTTCTGCTTTTCATGTTTCCTTATAATTTATACAGGAACATTTTCATTTCAAAGCTTTCCTTTGCTCCTCCCGGTTTTCCGCCGGTTTTTTACCATCCTGGGCAGCGCAAAAACCTTCATTCCAAACCGATAGGACAGAGATTCTTTAATATCGTTAAGTTCTCGTTCCAGCTTATCTTCTCTGAGGGCCGCTGTCCCCCTGATTTTTCCGGTTTTCACCTGCGTCCGGTAAAACCGCTCCGGGTCCTCCATGATCGCACTGAGCCTGAACCATTCCAGATCCGTAAACTGCTCCCGGTCTGCCTCTCCCCTGTCAAAGGCACGCCGAAACTCAGCCGCAAAGCGCCGGAGATATTCTTCCCTGAACTCATCGCTGATTCTTAAGATACTCGCCAGATAATTACTGTATTTTTTCCACCAGTAAATCCCCTTAAACCGCTCCCAGACCGCCTGGTCTCTGACCAGCAATCTTCGAATGTAATCATACTCCGCATTCATGGCATACACTTTTTTCTTATCTTTTACCGATGAATTCGGATTGTCCCTGCGGTTCATATAATAAGGCTTATCAATAATCATTGCCCGCCGGCCGTAAACAAAGGTCTGAAAGTAGAATCCATTATCCTGAAACGACGCGCCCGGTGTCTCATTGTGCCGAATCTGATTTTCATCAAGAAACGCCTTTCGGTAAATCCCGCTCCAGGTATTCATAATATATCGGATGGCAGACGGATTCCGGCTGGGGTTAAAAACAGTATTATAGTCCGCCGGATTTTTGGAAAGATGATTATACGCCAGTGACATGTCTCCATTTTCGTTTCTGCCAAACCGATAAAAATCCGCCTTCACAAAATCCAGATCAAATTCTTTCGCTTTCGCATATAAATCCTCATACATATTCAGGAGGACAAAGTCATCCGGCTCGACAATTCCGATATACTCTCCCTTTGCCATATCCATCCCGATATTCATACCGACGCCATATCCGCCATTTTCCTTATCGACTATGATCATACGCTCATCGTTCTTAGCATAATCCCGTAAGATTTTCAGGGAACCATCGGCAGAACCGTCATTAATACAGATAATCTCGATATCCCTCAAAGTCTGACGGGTGACACTGTCCAGACACTCCGCCAGATACTTCTCCACATTATATATGGGAATGATAATTGATACTTTCACCATAAAGCTCGTATTTCCTTTCAGATATTACCTGTAATTATGATTATTAAAAAATTCACCTGTCAGATCTGCTCCTTCGTTTTACAAAAACAGATCAGTCTCTGCAGAAAATATCTCTGGTGTAAACCTTTTCCTTCACATCATCCAGACATATGTCATATCGATTCGCTATGATGACGTCACATTTCTTTTTAAATGCGTCCGTATCGTTCACTACCCGGCTGCCGAAAAATGTAGAACCATCCTCCAGTGTCGGTTCATATACGATGACCGTTGCACCTTTTGCCTTTACGCGCTTCATAACGCCCTGAATGGAAGACTGACGGAAATTATCCGAATTCGACTTCATCGTCAGGCGGTAAATCCCTACCGTGCAGGAGCGCTCCTGGTCGGCACTGTAATCCCCGCGATTATAATAATCATAGTATCCCGCTTTTTGCAAAACGCGATCTGCGATAAAATCCTTTTGCGTCCGGTTCGACTCCACGATCGCTTCAATCAGATTTTCCGGCACATCCTTATAATTCGCAAGCAGCTGTTTTGTATCCTTCGGCAGACAATATCCTCCGTAGCCGAAAGACGGGTTATTATAGTGCGTGCCAATCCTCGGATCCAGACATACACCCTCGATGATCTGTTTGGTATCCAGTCCCTTCGTCTCCGCATAGGTATCCAGCTCATTAAAATAAGAAACGCGGAGCGCCAGATAAGTATTTGCAAAAAGTTTCACTGCCTCCGCCTCGGTAAATCCCATAAAAAGTGTATCAATATCTTTTTTAACTGCCCCCTCCTTCAGCAGGTCCGCAAAGGTATGAGCCGCTTCCACCAGCCGCTCATCCGCCATATCCGTCCCGATGACAATGCGGGAAGGATAGAGATTATCATACAGGGCCTTTGACTCTCTCAGAAACTCCGGAGAGAAAAGAATGTTTCTGCTGCCTGTCTTCTCCCGAATCGATGCCGTATATCCCACCGGAACCGTTGACTTAATAACAATAATCGCCTCCGGATTATACTTCATCACCAGACTGATCACGTCTTTAACCGCGGAAGTATCAAAAAAGTTTTTATTACTGTCATAATTTGTCGGCGCTGCGATAATCACAAAATCCGCTCCCTGATAAGCCGCTTCCGCAGATACGGTAGCTGTAAGACGCAGTTCCTTCTCCGCCAGATATTTTTCAATATATTCATCCTGAATCGGTGATCTTCTCTGATTGATCAGCTCCACCTTCTCCGGGATAATATCTACCGCCATAACTTCATGGTGCTGTGCCAGCAATACGGCCATGGAAAGTCCCACATAACCGGTACCGGCCACGGCAATTTTCAAATCTTTGTTTTTCGTATTTCCCATATTTCTGATTTTCTCCAAAAGAATAGATTTTCATGCAATGGGGAAAATTATACTGCCGCCATGTAAAATCCACGCATGGTTTGCGTAGAAATCTGTGTAAATTAATTTCAAAATTCGTAATTTTAATTTTACACAAAATTTACACGTAATTTCGCTGTAATATTTGTGTAAATTGCACAATATTTTGTTGACTTTCTGAAAATTATGGAATAAGGTGAGCGCAGGAACCTCCGAACCGATCATCATATATTGAATTAGCAGAATATAACAGGCAGGGGAAACTATGAAGAAAACAGCAGCAATCGTGGTCACTTACAATCGGAATGAACTGTTAGCAGAGAACATTGCGCATCTGTTGGCGCAGTCAATGCGCAGCCAAATGGACATTATTGTCATTGACAACGCCAGCACAGACGGGACAGAGGAATCTCTTAAGACGCACATTCAGGAAAATAACATTATCTATTTAAACACAGGCGCCAACCTCGGCGGTGCAGGCGGTTTTCAATACGGCATGCGCTATGCCGCCGAACAGCACTATGATTTTCTCTGGGTAATGGATGATGACAGCATGCCATCTCCCGATGCGTTGGAAGAACTGCTTAAGTGGAACCAGAAACTATCCGGAAACTACGGCTTTCTCTCCAGCAAAATTCTCTGGACGGATGGTTCGATCTGCAATATGAATGTCCAGAAAGTCAGCATTTCAAAAAAAGCATCCGACTTTACCTCCGATTGTGTTCCGATTATCACAGGAACTTTCGTCTCTGCTTTTTTCCCTGTTGAAAGGATTTTTGAATTCGGACTGCCGATCAAAGAATTTTTCCTGTGGTGCGATGATCTGGAATATACGCGGAGAATCTCGCAAAAATATCCCTGCTACCTGATTAACGCCAGCACTGTCACACATAAGTCGTCAACCAACATCGGCTCAAATATCGCCGCTGACGCATATGAGCGTTTAAACAGATACGGCTATGCTTACCGAAATGAAATATACTTTTTTCGCAGAGAAGGGCTTCGCGGATGGTCCTACTGCTTTTGCAGACTTATTCTGCACATCAGCCGCGTAATTCTAAAGGCAGAAGACCACAGAATGAAACGTTTAAAGATCATTCTCACCTCCACGTGGAAAGGATTTTTCTTTCACCCTGAAATTGAGTATGTACAGCCCTGTCACGTCTTCCCTGAAAGGAAAAAACATCATATCTCTCGTTTCGGAAAAACCGCCGAGATTCCGGACCTTTTTACAGTAATCCATAACTTTTTCGGAAAAATGGCAGAGTAACTTTGGCTATGATTTCCGTTATTGTACCTGTATATAATATTGAAAAACATATCTCCCAGTGCATAGACAGCCTTCTTACCCAGACAATGCGGGATCTGGAAATCCTACTGATTGACGACGGCTCCACAGACCGCAGCGGGGAAATCTGCCGATGCTATGCGGCTTCACATGAGAACATCCGCTATTTCCATCAGGAAAACCGCGGCGTTTCTGCTGCAAGAAACTTTGGCTTAAGCCATGCTGCCGGGAAATGGATCCTTTTTGTCGACGGAGATGATTTTGCAGATGAAGAACTGGCTGAAACCCTGTTGTCCCTGGCTGACGATGAACCCCATATCGCATCCCCCGCATTCTTCGCAGAGCGCTCCGGAAAAGCGATTCCCTGCAACTTCTTTCCTCAGAATTTTTCCTGCCGCACACCGGAAGAAAAAAGTGATCTTTTTTATCAGCTGATGGTCGCTCAGTACGCACAGGAAAACCAGAACGCTCTGACTGCGATCGGCGTCCCCTGGGGAAAACTGTATCGGAGATCTTTTCTGGAAAAATATGAATTATGTTTTCCGGTGCAGCTTCGGCGTATGCAGGATAATATTTTTAATATGAAAGCATTCTACTATGCCGGGAAAATACGCTATGAGAACCTTCACCTGTATCATTACCGTGCGGAACACATTCAATCCTACACGGCAGCCTACCCACCGGAACTTTACGAAATGGTTCTGTCCTGTCGGGATGAGTTTTTTGCGAAAGATGCTTTTTTTCAAGCAGAGCAGATGATACATTTTCGAAAAGCGGAGCAAGCAGAATTCTTCTGCACTTCGATAAAGCATATTCTCCTGGCATCGGATGGATACAAGGATGCACTTCCGCAGATCCGGGAACTGTTTTCCCGGAAAATCTATGCACCGATACTGTCCGACCCACCCGCCGGGCAGCCGCGAAAACTGCGGTTGATCCGTTTCCTGTATGATCACAGCATGTATCATTTTCTGTACTATGGGATGGGCGTGTTATGGAGAGTAAAAAATATGCAGAATCGCTTATCGTAAACCGGATATCAACTAAACTGTAACCGGCAAACAGAATCTCTGTTTCTCGCAGATGTTCATTTATTGTATCAATAACCAGATCATATCAGCACAAAAAATGAGAAACGAATCTATGAATAACGCAAATAACGATCGAGTCACCGCCGTTGTGGTCACTTACAACCGCAAAGAACTTCTGATGGAATGTCTGGACGCGATTCTCGGGCAGACGCACGCCGTAAACCGGCTCCTGCTCATTGACAACGCCAGCACAGACGGAACCAAGGAAGCCCTCTCAGAGAAAGGATATCTGAAACAGGACATCATCCGATACATCCCCATGGAATCCAACACCGGCGGCGCCGGCGGTTTTTACGAAGGACTGCGTCAGGCAAGAGAAGCAGACTGTGCATGGGTCTGGGTCATGGACGACGACGCCATCCCCGAGCCGGACTGTCTGGAACGGTTACTTGAAGCGAGGGAAAACATCGATGAGGAAGTCAGCTTTCTCGCCAGTTCCGTTTTCGGCCCCGAAGGCCAATTCATGAATGTTCCCCGCATTGCTCAGACCAAAGGCAGCAATGGCTACCGCGACTGGTATCAGCACCTGGAACACGCTGCCGTCAAACTGGAGGACGCTACCTTTGTCTCCCTGCTGATCAACCAGAACGCCATCCGTAAATGCGGTCTCCCCTGTAAAGACTATTTTATCTGGGGAGACGACTCAGAATACACCATGCGGATTATTCATTACTATGGCCCGACCTATCTCATCGGCACAAGCAAAGTCTGCCACAAACGATATGAGGCAAGATCACTCTCCATCCGCGACGAGGAGAATCCCGGACGCATCCGGATGTACTACTACTTTTACCGAAATATACTGATCAATAAATGCCTGTACCTCGGCAAACGGGAGTTCCTCCAATTCCTTCGTTACGCGGTCAAAGACTCTGTAACCTGCCTGCGGTCTTCCCACGCTCTATTGAAAAACCGGGTAATCTGGAAAGGAATCGTCGGGTTTGTGCGGGATAAGAAGCGGTTTCGGAGATATATAAACAAAGAAATCAGGGAATAATCTTCCCTGATTTGCTCAAAGTCTCTACTCGGAGGCTGTAACCTTCTCACACCGCACGCGGCACTTCCTCTTAAAACACGCAATCCCTACTTGTTCCTTTAACTGACGAACCGTGTTTGGATCATCTGCTGCAGTTTTTGCGGAATTATTTGTTTTGGCTTTGGATTTCTCATAAAGTTTTGATACAAACTCATATTGGGTTTTTAATCTGCCTGCCAATTCTTCCGAAGAGCAGCTTACGCAGGACGTGACATCCGGAGTGATATCTGCTTCAGCAAGTATCTGATCAAGCGGAGCATCCTCGCGGTTGATATCATCGTCGTAAATGGTTTTTAACCCGTTTAAGTGAAGGAAATCTAAATAATTTTCAAAGTTCTTTTGTGCAACGGACTCCGGACTGTGAAAATCAACAGAGTCGATGATTTCCCAGATGTTTTTGTAAGTATTTAACTGGTCCGTTTTCAGATGCGTGAGGTTATGGAATTCTGCCAATTCTCGCATTCGCATATCTTTGGTAAACAAAACAGATGGCGTTCCGGCAAGAACAGAAGAAACCACGCCGTGAAATCTTGTGCCGAATGTAAAATCAATATTTTTATAAAAGTTAACCCATTCATGTGTGTTATAGAAAAAGCGAACTTTATCTTTTGCATATAGTGGGTGGTCAATGTTGCAGGGATATAAGTCAATATATTCCGGATTGGTTTTATAATCAGTTCCCAAATAAAGTGTTTTCAATTCCTGACGCAGTTGGCCTACAAATGTCAGATCATGAAATTCATTCATGAATTCGCTCATTTTCTGAATGGTTTCCATATCAGTAGTTAAAGTTCCACTGCAGGATGCCTTACAATTTTTATTGATTATGGTATCACGGATCCTGAGATGGTTTCCATAGGTGTAAAGAGAAGGACATCCGATCATTCGATAGTCTTCGCCTTCTTTAAACCCTGATTGCTCCAGAAATTTACCTGTGAGTTCACCTCTGACTCCAATACAGGCAGATTTCCTTAAAACAGCTTTTACAAAATCTTTTGCTTCATCAATAAAATCGAAATCCATATCTAAAATCTGACTTTCTGAGTCAGCGCGGATTCCTACTCCTATAATATAGCTCGGAATGGAGAGCTTATTTACAATGGATGTCAAGCTCTTCATTTGTTTTTTGAAGTCCGGCCGAAAGGCATCAGCCAGCGGGATGATAAATCCATCGCATTCATTATTGATGCGATCAATTTCTTTGTCAGAATAATGCTGCTTATAGTTTGTGCATTCGAATTCGACAGTAGAATCTGTGGTTAATGTGCGAATAATGGAATTAAGATACATGTAATTCCCGGAGTTATTGCCAAACACATTGGTGTCGAGATACTTTTCGACGGGTACTTTTTGGTACGGCAGCCGACCGCCTCTGATAAGATATTTTGGCATAAAACTTGCTCCTTTCTGAGAGTGTGTGAATTTATTTCTGTAAATATATCAGATCTTCTATGATAAGTTGAT
>JAJPZY010000060.1 GCA_021204085.1 Clostridiales bacterium
TATCATAGAAGACCTAACATTTAAACTTTTACAGACTTTTTTTCATACTCCCGAAGAATCTGCACCGGATGGTTATCTGGTAGCCTCCGATGTGGAATTCGAGGTCACCGATACCTGTGAAGTGCAGCATGTGGTCATGGTGGATGAAGCGAAATCTTCCATCCCGAAGACCGGTGATGAGAATGACTGGATGCTCTGGCTTGTCCTTGCCCTGCTCGGTGCAGGTGCGGTGGGCACAAGCATCTTTGAAAAAGTACACAGAAGATGCAGAAACAGGAACAGACGGTAGAATAAAGCGGCAGTGATCTTGCCGCCAAAAATGATAGGGCGCTTACAGAACACACGGAATGTAAGCGCCCTGTTTTGGTAAAAATTAAAGATGATAAGAAAGTGATGGAGGATTACTGATGGTTGTAAAGATTATGATAACTGCACTTGTCGCGCTCTATGCCCTTATTGTATTCCCGCTGTATTGCTGTCTGTGTGCGGCATCCGCCGAAGATGACTGGATGGAGCGGATGCGGGCAAAAGGCCAGACGTCAGATACTGGCGGGGAAGGATAAAGAGTGGGTGCAACAGAGCGGGCACCCGCCCTGCCTTATTTTTATGGGGCACAGTCCGGGCAGTTTGCGTTTTACCGGATACCAAAGGCTCTCTTTTCGGAACCCTGTTTTTCCGGTCTCTCTACCGATGCGAAGCTTCTCTATGGGTTGATGTTAGACCGCCTGCAGCTGTCGATAAAGAATGGATGGGTGGACGAGCATGGAAGGGCCTACATATATTACAAGCTTGAAAATATCCAGAAGGATTTGGGCTGTGCGGATAAAAAAGCCACCTGCCTCCTTGCAGAACTGGATGCAAAATATGGGCTGATTGAACGCAGGCGGCTTGGGCAGGGAAAGCCTACCGTGATCTATGTGAAGAATTTTGCAGGCGTGTTTGAATCGGAACGATATAAGAATCGTCAAAACAACGAGTCTGAAACCGTTAAAACAACGAGTCCAGACTCGTTATATTTACGGACAAATAATACTGAGGAGAGTAAGAATAAGGACAGTGAGACTGAGTCTATCTATCTTTCCGGGAAAGATGCGGATGAGATGGAATCGTATGGGTTTTACCGGGATTTCTTTTACAAACAGCTGGAGTTTGGTGCCCTGCTTTTGGATTATCCCTATGAGAATGAGTTTTTGTATGAAATCCTGTCGCTCCTGATCGAGACTGCTTGCAGCAAAAAGAAGATGATCCGCATCTGTGGGGAAGAGAAACCGTCACAGGTTGTAAGGAGCCAGCTGATGAAACTGAACGCGGAACATATCCGGTATGTGATGCACTGTATGAAGGAGAATACATCGAAGGTGCGGAATATCAAGCAGTATCTGCTGGCAGCTTTGTATAATGCCCCGATGACCATCCACAGTTATTATGGCACAGCGGTACGGCATGACTTATACGGCGGGCCTGAGTAAGGGAGGTGAGGTACTTGCAGGAAGAAGTCAATGAAAAAACGATCTCTTTTGTGATTAAAGGCGGAAGGATATCGGCGGATATCTTAAAGGCTACGCTTCGGGTCTTTGTAAGGAGTACGGAGCGGATGAGATACCGTGCTATTCAGAATGGACGCATGGAACAGGCTACAGATCAGGAAGGAAAGATTACCCATGGGAAACAGAGCTTAAAGAAGATGATGGAGGACGGGAGCCAGCTTACCAACATCGAGATTACGGATAACAATATCAAATCATTTGAGCGGGTGGCAAGGAAGTATGCGATAGATTACGGCCTTAAAAAAGACCGTTCTACTGACCCGCCGCGCTATCTGGTGTTTTTCCGTGCGAAAGATGTGGATGTGATGACGGCGGCGTTTAAAGAATATACAGGCCTTACCATGGAGAAACAGAAACGGGTTTCCATCCGTAAAAAACTGGCACTGGCGAAGGAACGTGCAGCGAAGAACCGAGAAAGGGAAAAAACAAGACAGAAAGATCGAGGGCAGGCATTATGAAGAAACAGAAAGGCATCCATTACAGGCGGGATGCTCCAAAGAAAACCAAATCAGACGAACGGACCGCCCGGCAAATCCGTGTCGCCAGCTTAAAAGCGGCGAAGATGATTAAAACAGGATTTTTTAATGCGGCCGGTATGGCCGGCGTGAAGTTAAAGGCTGTATCGTGGCCGGAGGTGATCGGGAGAAGCATTCCTTATATTCTGGTGTTTTATCTGACGGATAAGGGAGCGTGGCTCTATCGTCACTGTGTAGCGCCTTCTGCGGCAGAGCGGGTTTTGGTGATGGTTATAAATTTCAATCTGGCATTTTCAAAACTGATGCCGAGCATGGTGCTTACCGACCTCACAGCCGGCGCGGTTGGCGCCATGATCTTAAAAGGCGTGGTTACATACCGAAAAAAGAATGCGAAGAAATACCGGCAGGGACAGGAGTATGGTTCTGCGCGGTGGGGGACACCGAAGGATATCGCGCCGTTTATCGACCCGGTATTCGAAAATAACATTATCCTGACCAAAACGGAGCGGTTGACCATGAACGGCAGGCCGAAAAAACCCGAAGCTTGCGAGAAACAAAAATGTGATCGTCATCGGGGGCAGCGGATCCGGTAAGACCAGATTTTATGTGAAACCGAATCTGATGCAGATGGGTGAGAAGGTCTCATATGTGATCACAGACCCGAAAGGTACGATCATCGTGGAGTGCGGGAAGATGCTCGTTGGCGGTGGTTATGTCATCAAGGTGCTGAATACCATTAATTTTTCCAAGTCGATGCACTATAACCCCTTCCGATATATCCGAAGTGAGAAGGATATCCTGAAACTGGTCAATACGATCATAGCCAATACGAGAGGTCAGGGCGAAAAGGCAACCGAGGACTTCTGGGTGATGGCGGAGCGGCTGCTCTACTGTGCGCTGATCGGATATATCTATTATGAAGCGCCGGAGGAAGAGCAGAATTTCACCACCCTGCTTGAGCTGATCAATGCGAGTGAAACCCGGGAGGATGATGAAGAATACAAAAACGCGGTGGATGAGCTGTTTGAGGAATTGGAAGAGCGTGACCTGAATCATTTTGCAGTGCGTCAGTACAAAAAATACAAGCTGGCCGCCGGTGATATAAAGTGTAGATAAGATTTTAGTACATACCGAAAAACCCTTGAAAATAAAGGAAATTTCGGTGTCCAGTAAAATCCTATCTACTTTTTTTTGGGGAAGGAGGAATGCCAGATGGGAAAGAAAAATCAGCAGCTAATCACTGCACTGTATGAGCGTCTCAGTCATGACGATAACCTGCAAGGTGAGAGTAACTCCATATCGAATCAAAAACGAGTGTTGGAGGACTTCGCACGGCAGCAGGGCTTCACGAATGTCCGGCACTATACGGATGACGGAATCTCCGGCACCCGCTTCGACAGACCTGGCTTCCAGGCCATGATGGAGGACATCCAGGACGGAAAGGTGGCTGTCGCCTGCCTGAAGGACATGAGCCGTTTTGGGCGTGATTATCTCCAGGTTGGAACCTATATGGAGGTGATCCGTAAGGCCGGTGTCAGGCTGATAGCGCTGAATGACAACGTGGATACACTCAAAGGCGAGGACGAATTCACGCCGTTCCGCAATATCATGAATGAATGGTACGCACGGGACACCAGCAAGAAGATCAGATCGGCTTTTCAGGCGAGGAACATGGCCGGGAAACCGACTGCCAGCTCTCCGTCCTACGGTTATCTGAAATCGCCGGACAACAAAGACCAGTGGATTATCGACCCGGTAGCGGCACCGATTGTGAAGCGGATATTCCAGTTGTCGATGGAAGGGAAAGGCCCGTATCAGATTGCGAAAATTTTATCTGCGGATAAGGTCGAAATACCGGCTTATCATCAGCAGAAACTCGGCATTGGCCTCTGGCAAAGCAGGGAAATCAAAAATCCGTATAACTGGGGAAGCTCCACCATCGTTCACATTCTCGAAAATCCGGTCTATCTGGGGCATACCTGCAACTTCAAGACTAGGAAGCACTTCAAGGATAAGAAAAGCCACTACGTTGACCAGGACGAATGGACGATCATTGAGAACACGCACGAGGCAATCATTGACCAGGACACTTTCGATAACGTCCAGCGTCTTCGGTCAAGTATTCGTCGGTATCCGGACGGCTGGGGCGAAACCCACCCTCTAAGCGGATTGATGTTCTGTGCAGACTGCGGAAGTGTGATGTATATCCACCGCATAAACAATGGCAAGAGAATACCGACCTTTGATTGTGCCGCTTATCATAAAACCCCGGTTGGAAGTGTTTGCCCATCAGCGCACAGAATCCACGCTTCCGTTGTCCTGACCCTTGTGAAAGAGACACTCAGGGAGATCGTGAAATTCTCATCGGAGGATGAAGCCGAGTTTAAGCGGCTTGTGGAGGAATCTATCGCGGCACAGCAGGACAATTCCATCAAAGAGAAGAAAGCACGGCTCACGGCCTGTTTGAAACGGCAGGAGGAACTGGAAGTACTGATCTGCAAAATCTATGAGGACAACGCACTCGGCAAGTTGCCGGATAAGCGTTATCAGATGTTGGACGCACAGTATGCCGGTGAACAGGACACTCTTGAAAAGGAGATACGGGAACTGAAAGAGGCGGTTGCGAAATCGGAGAAACAGGAACACTCCGCTTCCAAGTTTATCGCCCTGGTTAAGAAATATCAGGACTTCGAGGAACTGACCACACCCATGCTGATCGAGTTTGTGGACAAGATACTGGTGCATGAGCGGGAAGTAAAAGGCAGAATAGACTCTCCGCAGACGATTGAGATTTATTTCAACTTCATCGGCAAATTCTCTGTACCACATGATGAAGCCGAGCCGACGCCGGAAGAAATCGAACTGGAACAGCGGAAAGAGCAAATCCGGCAGAAACGGCACGAGGAATATCTGAGAAGAAAGTCCACCGGCTGGCAGGCAACCTACTACTGGAAGAACAAGCGGGCGCTGAAAGAAAAACGGGACGCGGCAAAGGAGAAAATCCGAGCCGAGGACAGGGAGAACGGCATTTACTATCTCCCCAAACAAAAAGACAGTGACGAAGCAAAGGAGGCTGTACAATGAACGAATTAAAACCGAGAATCCATGACGACAGCAACGGCCTGGACTATATTCTTGTCGGGGACTATTACATCCCCGCCCTGAAGCTGGACGAGCGGGAAGAACACCGCCCCATCGGGAAATGGGGACGAATGCACCTTCGGTATCTGAAGGAACACCGACACATCACTTATGTGGAGCTGACATTCTCCGGCAGGATGGGAACCTACCTTGCGGACATCAATGAACAGGCACAGGCAAGGCTTGAGCTGCTCATTGACCAGATGAAAGAGGCCGAGGGAGTGACCGAAGATTTGAAGCGCCGCGACTGGTGGAAATGGGTGCAGATGATGGGGAATATCCAGAACCGGGCAGAGGAAATCGTTCTGGCCGAGATCGTATATCTGTAGGGAGGCGGCTATGAGATACCGGATTGAATACGCAGACGGAAGGTGCTGCAATTACGCAAATAGCAGGAAAGACCTGCTTGAATAGCTGAAACTTTTGAAGGACGAGACAATCACCGACATCCGAAAAGTTTATAAGAGCGGAGTCACCGACTCCGTGATGGAAACCTATAAACCTTATCTCAACAAGACTGGAGGGAACTGAGATGATTATGGAATTACTTTACAATGGGAAGATTTATCCGCAGGAGGCCATCATGTCGCAGGACGAGCGCTTCACGGAAGCTGAGGAAAAAGTGAACGAGTTGTTTGACGACCTGCACGACAGGCTGAACGACAAGGACAAAAAGCAGATTGAGGAAGTCCGGGACACGATGTATGAGAGCCAGAGCTACGCGGAGGAAGAACACTTCCGCTACGGCCTTACCCTGGGAGTACTGTTAATGCAGGAAATTTATGAGGTGTACGGCGCGAGATATTTCAAGCCGGATATGTAAGGAGGAACGACCATGACCCTGTTATTAAAGATACCGTTGAAGATTATCGCTCTGCCGATGGCGGTGATTGTGACTGTTGCGAAGTGGTTCGGCGTTTTCCTGACCAGCTTCGCCGGAGCAATCTTCTACATCTTTTCCGGCCTGTGCTTCTTATTGGCGATACTCAGTTACCTGATGGGTATCTGCACCGGGCGGGAAGCGGTCACGATACTGGTAACAGGGTTTGTGTCATTCACTCTCCCATTTGCTGCCGGTTGGCTGATCGGCAGGATCGCCGTACTGAATGAAATCCTCTGGGACTTCATTAAGTCCTGACACAGAAAACTGAATACAGATCGAAAGGCCGTCTCTTGTATCACAGGAGGCGGTTTTTCCATACATAGGAACTGTCCGCGGCGGTTCCTAAATTTTTCACATAATCGAAAGGAGACACTATATTATGGAGTACTACTACAGATTCACCAACTACGAGAAGATGGCGCTGTGTGCGTTCGGCTGCCCGGACAAGGAACAGACCATCGACAACCTGAAGCTCGCAGCGTTGATTGCGGTTCAGGAGGAAACCCGTGCAAAGCTGGAACGGCTGGCAAACAGGCTGAAGGATGTGATGGTGTTTACCGCTAACTACAAGCACGACTTCTATCTCTGTGTTCATGAAATGGAACAGGGAATGATTCAGGAGGCACTGGATTATCAGGCAGCAACCGGCGATCTGGAAAACGGATGGCCCTGGAAAAATTACGGCATGGCGCAGCTTGTCAACGCTTTCTGCAACGAGGACTACTATCCTACCATGAACCGGCTGAGTATTCTTTCCAGTATCGCAGTCATGCCAGCGTTTGGCTCCATACTGACGGCAGTCATGATTACTGTCAGCAGTATTTACGAGGAAATGCCAGAGGAATACGAAAGTTACTTGAAACGGTGCCGGGAGATCGTCCGCCGCGGCGAGCTTCGCAAAAAGAAAGGCAAGGACAAGTACCGTCAGTATGTATGGCAGACACCATCCGTCATGCCGGAATGGAAGTGATGCCTATAAGACCTGAAAACAGGCGAAAATCATTCGCCAATCGGCAAAACTGGCAAATTTGCGATTTTCAGCAGTCTCAGATGGATAACTCCTCATCCGGGGCTGCTTTAAATCGAAAATCGACGAAAACACCAATTCGCCAATCAGAGAAAATCGCCCGAAAATGACCCCTTAGAGAAAATTTTTGATTTTGGAGGTAGTTAATGTACAAGCTCACGAAAAGAGATAGAGACACAGAGATTTATTACAACCAGTCCAGCGACCCTATGCAGATACGCACGAACGACCCGAAGTTGATTCGGAGGCTGAAAGGATTGAGCGAGGAATATCCGGAGCTGTGCAAGCTCGTTGAGGAAGATGAAATATGCGGCTCCTATTTCGACGTAGATAAGCGCCGGATTAGTATCCAGGTGACAAGGCCATACTCAGAGGAACGCAGGAGGAAACAGAGTGAATGGGCGAAGGAGAATGGACTGAAGGGCAACCAGAAAAAAGCACAATATTAGTGAAGTCTCCGATTGAGAAAGCAATTCAGTTATGGTATTATAGGCATTGAGACATTCAAAGCTGTCCGATATGATACAGCAAAAACGAAGAATGTTTCTTGCGTATTGTAATGATGAGGGAGGAAAGAAAAATGGCATTTGATTATAAAAAGGAATACAAGGAATTCTATATGCCAAAGAATAAACCGGACATTGTCACTGTTCCAAGCATAAATTATATTGCCGTTCGCGGGGAGGGCGATCCGAATGAAGAAGATGGAGCATATAAGCAATCTATCGGTCTTTTATACGGAATTGCGTTTACCATTAAGATGAGTAAAAAAGGAACCCATCAGATCGAAGGATATTTTGATTATGTTGTTCCTCCACTTGAAGGTTTCTGGTGGCAAGATGATAAAGAGGATATAGATTATGCCCACAAGGAAACCTTCAAATGGATATCCGTAATTCGTCTGCCCGATTTCGTAACAAAGACGGATTTTGAGTGGGCAGTCGAGGAAGCAACAAAAAAGAAAAAAACCGATTTTTCCAAGGTGGAGTTTCTTACTTATAGTGAAGGACTGTGTGTTCAGTGTATGCATATAGGTTCTTACGATGATGAACCTGTTACAGTAGCGCTTATGCACAGATTTATTGAGAGTCAGGGATATGTCCTTGATATTAACGATGAACGTTTGCATCACGAAATTTATCTCAGTGACGCACGAAAAGTCGCACCAGAAAAATTAAAGACTGTAATCCGACATCCGATAAAGAAAGCGTGAAATTGAATGGAGGAGCAACCCAATGGATGAACTGATGTCATATGACGAACAATTTCAAAAGGTTATTACAATTATAGAGGCCGCAAAGGAACGGGCATACCGCAAGGTAAATGAAGAACTGATTTTGATGTATCGTGAAATAGGTGAGTACATCAGCAAACAATCTGAAAACGCTGCGTATGGCGATGCTTTTGTGCAGAAGCTGGCAGATTTTTTTACTGAAAACTATCCTGATCTGAAAGGCGTCAATCGCAGGGGCCTTTACAGAATGAAGCAATTTTATGAGTTATACAAAGACGAGGAAAAAGTGTCAACGCTGTTGACACAATTGAGTTGGTCGAATCATCTGAAAATCATGTCGGCCTGCAAGACGATGGACGAGCGCATTTTCTATATGAATATGTGCATCAAAGAAAAATACAGTGCAAGAGAGCTTGCAAGACAGATCGACAGCGGCTACTACGAACGTTATATGTTGTCTCAGAAGCCCTTACCGCCAGCCGTTGAAGAAGCAAGAAAAGCAACCGGCAATGTTTTTCTTGATAATTATGTCCTCGATTTTCTCGATGTTCCTGATACAGTGTCAGAGCCTGATTTGCAAAAATCGATTATACAAAATTTAAAGAATTTCATTCTTGAAATAGGCAAAGACTTTATTTTTATCGGAGAAGAATATCGTGTACAAGTCGGGAAGCACGACTATTATATTGATCTTCTTTTCTTTCACAGAGGGCTTTCCTGTCTTGCGGCCTTTGAACTGAAAATAGGTGAGTTTAAGCCCGAATATGTCGGGAAGATGAATTTCTATCTGGAGGCTCTCGACCGTGAAGTGAAGAAGAAGAATGAAAATCCGAGTGTAGGGGTCATCCTCTGCGCAAGCAAAGATGATGAGGTAGTTGAATTTGCATTGAGCCGTAGCCTTTCCCCGACAATGGTATCAGAGTACAATTTGAAACTGATAGATAAGAAATTGCTTCAGAAGAAATTGAAAGAGTATATTGAATTGGCAGATACAGCGACAGACGAAGAGTGATTATTGTTTTATAGTTCAGATTTGGTAATTGTAATTGAATATAGGTTGTAAATTTGTCGCTTACGGCGGCGTTACACAGCAGGAAGTCGAAATGATTTCCTGCTTTTCTTTTGCCCATTTTTTCAAATCACAGAAAGGAGATCATGCTTATGGGACGCAGAAAGACACCAGAGACCAGAGAGGAAATGCAGGCCGAGATAGATTATACGAGAATAAGATCAGGCAGCTGCACAACCAGGAGACGGCATTGACCGCCGCTTATTCCAAGGAGGAACGCCGGGTACGGACGAGACGGCTCTGCACGGAGGCCGGTATCCTGGAACACTATGTGCCGGAGCTGAAGACGATGGACGAGCGAAACACCAGTGATTTCATTCGTCTGATTGCCTGCTCAGAGGTGGCGAAGAAATTTTTACGAATGCGAGGACTGAGGAACGATGAAGTACCGACTGACCCTACGCCGGAGCGTCCACTGGACGTTCCGGTGCATCCCGTGGAGGATACGGGAATTAACTAATGAATCCGTTGAGGCGCACTTATACATTCTCTTCGAGAATAGTGCGTCCTTCGGAGACTCCTTCCGATACCGCTGCTGCGTTATCTGCGAAGCGCTGGCACCTTCGGTGCGGCAAGGGACACTTCGTTTCCCTTACGCCGGTGAGACCGGCTATCCCTTTTCCAACCCACCGCCGCCAAATCTCTATGAGATATTTGCGGCTGTTACGGTACTGCTCTGTTTCTTGCAGAAAGCGAGGTGGTGACGATGGCGATTTATCATTGTGCCATGCAGGTGATCGGACGGAGCAGCAACCGGAGGACGAACAGCGCTGTTGCGGCTGCGGCCTATCGGAGCGGCTCCCAGATTTACGATGAGTGGCGCGGGAAAAATGAGGACTACAGAAAAAAGAAGGAAGTTGTCTATTCGGAGATCATGCTGCCGGACAATGCGCCGGAAGCATTCAAAGACCGCGCTACCCTCTGGAACTCCGTCGAGATGATCGAGACCAGAAAGAACGCCCAGCTTGCCAGGGAGATTGAAGTATCGCTTCCTGTTGAGCTGGATTTAGATGAACACATTAAAATTATCCACGACTACTGCGAACCGTTCCGTGCCGCCGGTATGTGCGTGGATTTTAATATTCATCAGAAGCCAAACAACCCACATTGTCATATCATGCTCACGCTCCGGCCTCTGGATGAGCATGGACAGTGGATGCCGAAAGGAAAACTTGTCTATGACCTGGACGAGAACGGCGAGCGTATCCGGCTTCCCAGCGGGAAATGGAAATCCCACAAGGAGCCAACCGTTGACTGGAGCGAACAGGGCAAGGCCGAGGAATGGAGAGCTGCATGGGCCGATGTTGTGAACCGCCATCTTGAAATGAATGGCTTTACAGAACGCATTGACCACCGCAGCAACGCTGACCGCGGCATTGAAGAAATTCCGACTATTCACATGGGGCCTGCCGCTTGTGCGATGGAGAAGAAAGGTATTCCCACGGAGCGCGGCGACATTAACCGGCAGATAAAAGCAGCCAACAAGCTTATCAAAGAAATCCGGACAAGGATCAACGACCTGAAAGACTGGCTGTCCGCTCTCACCACAGCCATGAAAGAAGTCATTGAGGAAGCGAAGTCTCCGAGCCTGGCTGACTTGATGGTGCAGTATATGGAGCTGGAGAGCCAACGTGTGCAGAAGTATTCCGGCAGATTTCGTTTGAATCACAGCGTTTCCGTTTTTGAAGATGTGAAGAAGTCCATCGACGATTTGAACGCTGACGGAATCTACACACTGGACGATCTGGAGAAAGCGATTGCCAAAGTGAAAAGTAAATCTCATTCTACTCAGCAGAGTGTCCGCAGCAAGGAACGCCGGATGAAAGAACTGGAGAAGATGATCGACCAGGGCAAACAGTATCAGACGAACCTTCCTGTTCGGAAACAGTACAACGCGATCAAGCGTCAGAAAAAGAAAGACGCTTTCGAGGAAGAACACCGCGCTGAGATGATTCTCTGGAACACGGCAAACCGCTTTCTCCATGCTAATCATATTGCGCCGGAAACTCTGACGGTCAAACTGAAAGAATGGAAAGACGAATTGCTTGAGCTGACCATCGCACACAATGAACAGTATGAGGAATTGAAAGAGATCAGGGAGGAAGTCGATAAGCTGAATGCCGTCCATCGCCAGGTGGAGAAAGTGTTGACTCCGGCACAGGAGCAACAGCAAAGGAAAAAAAGAGATATGGATTTGTCATGAGCGTCTGATTCTGAAATGAAGGTCAGGCGCTTTTTTCATTTCCGGGAAGGAGGATATGATGAATGTATTTGAAGCTGTCCGGGATTCCGTTACGGCACGACAGGCTGCTGAAAGCTACGGGATTAAAGTCAACCGTAACGGTATGGCGGTCTGTCCATTCCACAACGACAGGAACCCCAGCATGAAACTGGACAAGAGATACCACTGCTTCGGCTGTCAGGCCGACGGCGACGCGATCAGTTTTGTGTCCAGATATTTTGAACTGAAACCCATCGACGCCGCTAAAAAGTTAGCGGAGGACTTCGGTATCTCTTACGATGAACGGACGCACGACCCGCCCAGGCCGAAGCCGAAGCCAAAGATTTCCGCACAGTTGGAATTTAAGAAAACAGAAAGCTACTGCTACCGTGTCCTCTGTGATTATCTTCATTTGCTTGAGAAATGGCAGACGGACTTCGCACCGAGAGCGCCGGACGAGGAATGGCACCCGCTTTTTGTTGAAGCACTTCAAAGAAAAAATTATGTGGAGTACCTGCTGGACGATGTGTTCCTGAACGGGAACATTAAGGACAAGGCAGAGTTTATTAAACTTCACGGAAAGGACGTGACCAGACTTGAAAAACGAATTCGAGAGTTTACCACAGGCCGAACAGGAGGCCGTGATTCAGACAATGAAAGAAATGGAGAAACTGAGAGCCTCACCGCCCCGCTTCGACCCCAACGTCGATCTGCACACAGTCACGATGACCGAGCTTTATGACACGGTGTTTCCACCGAGGACGCCGCTTATAGACGGGCTGCTTTACAGCGGCACCTATCTCTTTGCCGGTTCCTCGAAAATCGGAAAATCCTTTTTTATGATGCAGCTTGCCTACCATGTGGCGATGGGCATTCCGTTATGGAACTATCCTGTCCGGCAAGGAACCGTCCTCTATCTCGCCCTGGAGGACGATTACGCCAGACTGCAAGGGAGGCTTGTCCAGATGTTTGGAGTGGAGTCCACGCCGAACCTGATCCTGACCACACAGTCCAGGACACTGACTGGCGGTCTCACCGAGCAGATGGAACGCTTCATGCAGAGAAACACCAATACCCGGCTTATTATCGTGGACACGCTTCAAAAGGTCAGAGAGATCGGGAACGAGGCATACAGCTATGCAGCCGATTATCAGAATATCACAGAGCTGAAATCCTTCACGGACAGGCACAACCTCTGTGTGTTGATCGTCCACCACACCAGAAAGATGGAGGCGAGCGACAGCTTTGATATGATCTCCGGCACCAATGGCCTGCTGGGTGCTGCGGACGACGCGATTATCCTGCAAAAGAAAAAGCGTGTGGAGAACACCGCTAAGATGATGATTGTCGGCAGAGACCAGGAAGATCAGGAACTGAGCCTTGAGTTTGACCGAGAGCATTGCTTCTGGAAACTGACCAAGGCCGAGAAAGAGCTTCTGAAACGAACGCCCGACCCGATTGTTATTACCATCGCCGGATTTATGAAAGACCGGCAGAAATGGACAGGGAGCGCCACTGACCTTCTGGAACTTCTGCCGGACTTACAGATTAAGCCGCAATCCCTGAGCAGAAAGCTGAATGTCAATGTGTCGGCGCTCTATAACGACTTCGGTATCAGCTACACCCCGAACAGCCGGAGCCGGGAGAAACGCACCTTCACGCTGAAAAAACTGAACACAGACGAGGAAGCTGTTGCTTCCGGTGACGATAATCCTGTGACGGCATCTGGTATATAAAAATACCGTCACAGTCGTCACACCGTCACACATCAACCATGCCGAGTCTGCAAAGACAGACCGGCTATTTTTATTTTACGGAGGTTTTGCTTATGGATAATACCAACACCACAACTCAGGAAGTCCCCTATATAAAGCGCACCATTGACGGGCGCACTTACACGGTCAAGATACACTTCAACACCGAGACCAAAGAGACTGCCAAGGACAAAGTGAAGCGGCTGCTGACCAGAGAGCTGCAAAGCCAGCGCCACGCCGGATAAAGCATATTACAGGCTCCTGTTTCCTGCCGGACGGGAGCCTGTCTGCAAATTTTTTTGAGCAAGGTACTAAAAAGTTCTTGACATTTAGTCTCAGGGAAGACCGCAAAATCCATCCTTATCAGCTGCGGTGCCAGACTGGCGCCGTTTGACATTGCGGAGCTGCGTGACCTGACAAGCTACGATGAGATGGAACTCGATAAGATTGGAGACCGGAAGACGGCATTGTTCGTGATCATATCAGATACGGACGATACGTTTAATTTTATCGCGGCGATCATGTACACACAGCTGTTTAACCTGTTGTGTGACCGGGCGGATGATAAGAAGGGCGGCAGGCTGCCATACCATGTGCGCCTGCTCTTAGACGAGTTCGCCAATATCGGACAGATCCCGAAATTTGACAAGCTGATTGCAACGATACGGAGCCGTGAAATCTCGGCTTCTATTATTTTGCAGTCACAGAGCCAGTTAAAAACCATCTATAAGGAAGCGGCGGAAACAATCATCGGAAACTGCGATTCGATGTTGTTTTTAGGCGGGAAAGAAGGTTCCACCTTAAAGGAGATTTCAGAGACTCTTGGCAAAGAAACGATCGATCTGTATAACACTTCCGACACACGCGGTATGAACCGGACCTATGGGTTAAATTACCAGAAGACCGGACATGAGCTGATGAGCCGCGATGAGCTGGCGGTCATGGATGGCGGCAAGTGCATCCTGCAGCTTCGGGGTGTGCGGCCGTTTTTGTCTGACAAGTATGATATCACACAGCATAAGCGGTATAAGGAACTGTCTGATTATGACCCGAAGAACACATTCGACATTGAAAAATATTTAAAGCATGAGATTCAGATAAGAGTCGATGAGGAGTTCGATTCTTATGAGGTCGATCTTACAGAAGAGGCAGAAGAAAATTAAATATGGGAATAAGAGTGAAACCGCTTTCGATATCGAGGGCGGTTTTTTCTGTGGAAAGGAGCTGGAGATGAAGAACAGGGAATATTTCATACGGGCACCGACTTGTGTGAGAGCAGAACAGGACATCGGTCAGGTAAGCAATCAATAAAAGGGGAAAGGAGAGGAAACTAACTTGAGGGGGATGCAGTTTGATAAAAGCTGCATTTCCTGGCCGATCGTTTTGTAAATTTTAAAGAAAAATCGACAAAACCCCCGATTATGAAAAGTTAGTTTTTGTTTTTAAATCCTATGGAAGTATTTTCGAGCATGATTTCAGTTATGCAGACATTGGTGATTGCACTGGGGGCCGGCCTTGGCCTCTGGGGAGCCATCAATCTATTAGAGGGTTATGGTCAGGACAACCCCGGATCGAAGAGTCAGGGGATCAAACAGCTGATGGCAGGAGGAGGGGTGATCCTCATCGGCACGCAGCTGGTCCCGCTATTATCAGGGCTCTTCTGACTGCCCGGCAGGAAAGGAGTAATCCATGTTATTCAATAGTCTTTTTAATGCGATTGATGATTGGATTCGGGAGCTTCTGACAGAGATGGTCGATTCCAACCTGACAACGATGTTCACAGATGTCAATGAAAAGACGGGTGAGATCGCTGCTCAGGTTGGGCAGACCCCGGAAGGTTGGAGCAGCAGTATCTATAACATGATTCAGAACCTTTCGGAGTCTGTGATCGTCCCAATCGCCGGGCTCATCATTACGTTTGTCCTATGTTATGAACTGATCACGATGCTGACCGAGAAAAACAACATGCATGAGATCGATACATGGATGTTCTTTAAGTACTTTTTCAAGATGTATGTGGCGGTCATGATCGTAAGCAACACATGGACGATCACAATGGCGGTCTTTGATGTTGGCCAGAGTGTGGTAAACAGTGCCGCCGCAGTGATCAGCGGTACGACAGAGGTCGACATCACTTCCATGATCACGCAGATGGATGAGGCGATGGAGTCCATGGCGACGGGGGAACTGATCGTCCTGGCCATAGAGACCCTGATCGTGAGCCTCTGTATGAAGATCATGTCCATTGTGATCACGGTAATCCTATATGGCCGTATGACAGAGATATATTTGTACACATCAATCGCACCGATCCCGTTTGCAACCATGTCCAACCGAGAGTGGGGGCAGATCGGGACAAATTATTTACGGGGGCTGTTTGCTTTGGCGTTTCAGGCATTTCTGATGATGGTCTGTGTCGGCATCTACGCGGTGCTGGTATCCACGATAACAATCTCAGACAACATGCATTCGGCATTATTCGGTGTTGCCGCCTATACGGTGCTGCTATGTTTCACGCTGATGCGGACAGGCTCACTTAGCAAATCAATTTTCAATGCACATTAATTCGAAAGGAGGGAGAGCAAGTGGCTTATGTCAATATCCCAAAGGACCTGACAGCGGTAAAGAATAAGGTCGTGTTCGGCCTGACCCTGCGCCAGATCATCTGTTTTGGCGCGGGAGCCGCAATCGGGGTACCGACGTACTTCCTGACACGGAAGGTGATCGGGGGCAGCAATGCCGCAGTGATCATGGTTTTGTTGATGCTGCCGGCATTTATGTTTGCGATGTATGAGAAGGACGGGCTGCATTTTGAGCAGATACTTAAAAATATCATCAATGTCCGTTTCCTGCGCAACGCAATCCGTCGGTATGTGACAAATAATCTGTATGGGGAAACGTCCCTGCAGATGAAGGAAAAAGAGAAGGGGAAACCGAAGAAAAATGGAAAGGCAGATCCTCTAAAACAGTTGTTTTCCCGGTTCCCTATGCCGGGAGGGAAAAAAGGTAAAAAAAAGCCGCCGGAAGAAAAGAACGGCGACAAAAAGAAAAAATCCAGGCAGATTTCGGTTCAGGAGTCAATCCCCTATAAAGAGATGGGGAGGGACGGCATCTGCCGGGTAAAGGATGGGATTTATTCGAAGACGATCCGTTTTTATGACATTACGTATCAGCTTGCGCAGAACGATGATAAGAATGCGATCTTTGGGAAGTGGTGCGAGTTTCTGAATTATTTTGATAGCACGATATGGGTGCAGATCTCATTCATCAACCACAGGAGCAACATGGCGGAGTATGAATCTGTGATTAAGATCGACCCGAAGGATGACCGCTTCAATGAGGAGCGTATGGAATTTGCCCGGATATTAAAAGACCAGCTGGCAAAAGGGAATAACGGTCTGGTAAAGAGTAAGTATATCACATTTGCCATTGAAGCGGATAACATCCGGAAAGCCCGTCCGAAGTTGGAGCGGATCGAGATGGATATCCTGAATAATTTTAAAGTCTTAGGGGTGCAGGCGTACCCTTTGACCGGAGTGGAACGCTTAAAAATCCTCTATGAGACATTCAACCCGGAAAGTCAGGTGCCGTTTGGGTTTTCGTTTGACCAGCTCATTACAACAGGGCTCAGCACAAAAGATTTTGTGGCACCGGAGAGCTTTGTGTTTAAGGACGGGCGTTATTTTATTATGGGGCCGACGATCGGGGCGGCGTCGTATTTGCAGATCCTGGCACCGGAGATTACGGATAAGATGCTCGCGGAATTTTTAGATATTGAAAAGGATTTGGTCGTAAACCTCCATATCCAGAGCATCGACCAGTTAAAAGCGATCAAGCTCATTAAGAGCAAGGTGACGGATATCGACCGGATGAAGATCGAGGAGCAGAAAAAAGCGTTCCGCTCCGGTTACGATATCGACATCATCCCGTCTGACCTGAATACCTACGGTGAAGACGCCAAGCAGTTGATGGATGACCTGGTGTCACGCAATGAGCGACTGTTTCTGGTGACGGTTCTGTTTTTAAATACCGGGAGGACGAAACAGGAACTGGATGACGCAATCTTTCAGGTGTCCGGGATCGCGCAGAAATATAACTGTTCCTTGCGGCGTCTGGACTATATGCAGGAGGACGGTCTGATGAGCAGCCTTCCGCTCGGGGTGAACCGAATTCCTATCCAACGGGCGTTGACGACAACATCCACGGCAATCTTTGTGCCGTTTACGACGCAGGAGCTGTTTATGCCGGGAGAATCCCTGTATTACGGGTTAAACGCCTTATCGAACAACATGATCATGGTTGACCGGAAGAAATTAAAAAATCCGAACGGCCTGATTTTTGGCAAGCCGGGCTCCGGGAAGTCGTTTACGGCAAAGCGGAAAGTCATCAATGCATTCTTCAAAACAGATGACAGCCAGGTCATTTGTGATCCGGAAGGCGAGTATCATCCTCTTGTGACTGCGCTTGGCGGGCAGGTCGTACATATATCCTCAACGAGTAAGGAATATATCAATCCGATGGATATCAATATGAACTATTCGGATGATGATAACCCGCTTGGCGTGAAGTCGGATTTTATCCTGTCGCTGTGTGAGCTGGTCATGGGAAGGCGCGATGGTTTAGACCCGATCGAGAAAGTGGTGATTGACCGGTGCCTGCCGATCATCTATGCGGAATATTTCCAAAACATGGTTCCGGAGAATATGCCGATCCTCGGAGACCTGCAGCATTGTCTGGAGGAACAGCCGGAACCGGAAGCGAAGAAAATCGCAACCGCACTGGAGATTTACGTGAACGGGTCCTTAAAAGTGTTCAATCACCGGACAAATGTCCAGTTGGATAATCGGCTCGTCTGCTATGATATCAAAGACCTTGGCAAACAGTTAAAGAAGATCGGGATGCTGATCGTGCAGGATCAGGTGTGGAACCGGGTGACGGAGAACCGTTCTGAGAGTAAATTTACAAGGTACTTTGTGGATGAATTCCACCTGCTCCTGAAAGAGGAGCAGACTGCTGCTTACAGCGTGGAAATCTGGAAGCGGTTCCGGAAATGGGGCGGTATCCCGACAGGAATCACGCAGAACGTGAAGGATCTCCTGGCAAGCCGGGAGATCGAAAACATTCTGGAGAACAGCGATTTTATCGTGATGTTAAACCAGGGGCCGGGCGACCGGCAGATCTTAGCGAAAAAATTAAATATTTCACCTTATCAGTTATTTTATGTGACAAACAGCGGCCCCGGGGAGGGCCTTTTGTTTTACGGCAGTTCGATTATCCCGGTGCGTGATAAGTTTCCGAAAGGCAGGTTGTATGACCTGATGACAACCGTTCCGGAGGAAGTGGCAGAGAGGGAGAAAAAAGCGCGTGAGATGAATGAAGGGTGACATGTGTGGCAGGAAAGGTGGTGAAACGGATGCCGGGAACAGAATATACTGCGAGTGACAAAGTGGTCCAGAAAATGAGCCGCGATGGGCTTACAGAAGAAAATCTCCGTACAGGAGAAAAGAAGCTTGTGGGGACGGCAGGTGAGGATGCCCATATCCGAGACAGCCCGGAAGTGGAAATGCCTCTGGATGAGGAAGATGCCTTTGAAGAAATTGAGATAGATGAGAGTGAGAGGGAGCCGCCTGATGAGGCGGCTCTTCGCATGGAAGAAGGGCATGCCAGAAATGGAAAAAAGCGCCAGAGGAAGGGACGTAAGGATAACGGTGCCGGAAATGAAGAGGAGGATGCATTTGGCTTAGAGGACAGGTCCGATCGCCTGCATTTTGATGATGAGGGAAACAGGATGGTGCGTGCAAAAGACATGGGATGGGGTAAGCGTACCGTTTCCCGGGCGGCGGCAGTTTCCTCTGCGGCCATTCATCGGAAGCTTTATGAAGCAGATGATGAGAATGCGGCAGTGGAATCTGCACACCGATCAGAAAGGGCTGCAGAGGGAGCCGCCGGGTTGGCGGCAAATAAGGTTGGTCATAAGGCAAGCCGGCAGACATTAAAGCGCAGTGCTGATGAGGAAAAGGTGGCTGTAGGAAAATTACAGTTTACGGAGGGAACACACGATGCTGCGGCCGCCTTAAAACCTGCCGCAGATTCCCCAAATAAAAAGTCTGTAATGAAGCGCGCGAGCAAGAAACAGCGTTATCGGGAAGCGGCAAAAGCTTTCGGAGCAGGTGCCGCCGGTATCTTTTCGGCAGGGGCGGTTTCCACCGGGAGAGGGAGTGCTGCAAAGAAAGCACGGGGCACTATAGGGAAGCGGAGCGGAAGAAAGAGCACTCTTTATGTTACTCTGATTGTTTTCTTTTTGGCGTTTTTGCTCCTGATCGTATCGATCGTAACAAGCAGTGTGGTTGTAGAGGGTGTCGGTTCGGTCTTTCTGGCCACAACCTATTCCAGTACAGACCGCGCCATCCATGCTGTTGAGGATGCTTACCTTGAGATGGAGGAGGAGCTGCAGGCGGAAATTAACCGGATTGAGACGGATTACCCGGGGTACGATGAATATAATTACCAGATCGATGAGATCGGGCATAACCCGTATCTGCTGATTTCTTATTTCAGTGCGATGTACGGGGAGTTTACCTACCGGCAGGTGGCTTCTGAATTGGAGGAGATTTTTGATCTTCAATACAGCCTTTCAACGGAAAGCGAGACGGAGACGGTTACGGAAACGAAGACCGTCCGTGTAGGGGAATCCCTTGGCAGTGTTGTGACAAGCGGCTATTGTAACTGTTCCATCTGCTGTGGAAAGTGGGCAGGCGGGACGACAGCGAGCGGCGCGTACCCGACATCAAGCCATACCCTTGCAGTGGATGCCTATAACCCGATCGTCCCCATCGGCACCAGGGTTGTCATGAACGGCGTAGAGTACACAGTGGAAGACACCGGGAATCTGGCGGCAAATGGCGTAGATTTTGATGTGTATTATGACAGCCATCAGGCGGCACTGGCACACGGCCATCAGACCTGGGTGGCATACCTTTCGGACAGCAATGGGAGCACTACAGTGGAAGTGACGTCCACAGAGAAGACGAGTATCTTATATGTCACGGTAACCAACAATGATCTGGATGCGATTTTACGGGAGCGGATGGATGTGGAGCAGGAAGTCTGGTATGATCTCTACAATTCTACCTATGGGAACCGGAGTGACCTGTTTGATTTAACAACAATCTCCAGTGGAAGTGTGCTGGCCTATGATATCCCGGAAGAAGCCCTCTCTGATGAGAAATTTGCGAACATGATCACAGAGGCGGAAAAATATCTGGGTATGGCCTATCAATGGGGCGGATCTTCCCCAGAAACCGGGTTTGACTGCTCCGGTTTCGTATCGTGGGTGATCAACCACTGCGGGAACGGATGGTCTTATGGACGGTTGTCTGCAAACGGGCTGATGGAAATCTGTGATATCATCCCGGAGAGTGAAGCACAGCCGGGAGATCTGGTATTTTTCCAGGGGACATACGACACCAGCGGCGCCTCACACGTCGGCATATATGTCGGTGACGGCATGATGATCCACTGCGGTGACCCGATCAGCTATACATCGATCGAGTCTTCCTACTGGCAGCAACATTTTTACTGTTTTGGAAGAATCCGGTAAGGATAAAAATCCGCATGAGATTGCGGGGAAGGAGGATGAAGGTAATGGCGAATAAAAAGCTTGCCCGATATCTGGAGGATATCGAGAGCACGGAGAGAAAGATCGCGGAATTAAAAGAACATCTGGCGGAAGTGAAAAAGAAACAGAAGCTGGATGAGGACGCTGAGATCATTAAGAGCATCCGTGCTAAGAGGATGAATGGATGGGAGCTGCTTGAACTTCTGGATAATATCCAGAACGGATTGATTGTCTTCCAACCGGAGGAGACCGAGGCGTTGGCAGGGACGGATATGGAAAATGAGCAGGTGCAGGAGGATGCACCGGAAAGCGAGGATGTGGATGATGAAAGTAAGTAAAAAATGGAAGGGTAAGCGTGCAGGCATGAAGAAGCAGTGGATGGCCTTGCTGATCATGGCAGTTACGTTTTCCCTGTTAAATCCAATGGCAGTATCGGCGCGCGTTGTTGAGGATGTAAATAGTACCGAGGAGATCGATCAGGAAACGGCAGACGGCACCGAAACAGATGATGTGGAGGGTACGTATGACGCAGATACTGATGTAGAATCAGAGGAGACGAAATTGGATGCGGATGAAGGTTCGGGCTCAGAGGAGGTAGTATCTGTCTCAGAATCGGAAAGTGCGAGTGATACGGATCGTGCAGGCAATGCATTTTCCGTATCCGGGAACGGGCAGGTATTAGATGATATCTCAGAGGATGGTACCAAAGAATTTCTCACGGTCACCACAGAGAATGGGAATACATATTTCCTGATCATTGACCGGGCGAGCGATACCGATAATGTTTATCTGCTGTCAATGGTGGATGAGGAAGACTTAGAGGATTTTATCGTAGAGGAAGATGCATCTGAGGAAGCCGATTCCGAAACAGTGCAGTCTGGCGTCATCCTGGATGATACAGAGGATGAAGCAGAGGCTGATGATACATCCGTGGATGAAGCGGAGGATTCGGAGCCTGTGGATAAAGAAAGCAAGGGTGTAAATGCCAGAGGCATCCTGCTCCTTATCCTCTTCGGAACCCTTGGTGTTGGAGGGGCATATTATTACCTGCGGATTGCGAAACCGAAACAGGAGAAAAACGATGGTGAAAGCGAGGGCATGGAGTACAGTGACGGTTTTGAGACTGTAAATGAAGATGAAGATTCAGGTGATACAGAATCGTAAATTTCATATGTGCGGGATGCACAGCAGACGGGCGGGGTTATAAGACACCCCGCCCATTTTAGACAGGAGGGACAGATACAGTATGAGTAATATTTTAGTGATTGCAGAAAAGCCGAGCGTGTCAGCCGCATTGGCAAAAGTATTGGGAGCTTATAAGAGGGAGGACGGATATCTGGTTGGGAGCGGGTATATCGTAAGCTGGTGCCTTGGGCATCTGGCAGAATTTGCTCCGCCGGATGTGTATGACAGCCGCTATAAAAAATGGTCGTATGAGGACCTTCCCATTATCCCGCAGGATTGGAAACTGGTCGTTGATAAGGATAAGAAAAAACAGTTTGATATTCTTGTAAGCCTGATGAACCCTACGTACGGTGTGGGTGCGGAAAGTCCCAGAGAATCAACAGTATCTTCTGAAAAAGATTTTTTGTTTCCTCTGGATTATATTGTAAACGCGTGTGACGCGGGGCGTGAAGGGGAACTGATTTTCCGTAGAATATATGAGTTGTCCGGATGTACTCTTCCGGTAAAGCGGCTCTGGATCAGTTCCATGGAGGATGCTGCGATCCGGGAGGGGTTTTTAAACCTGAGCGATGGTCTGGACTATGAGAACCTGTATTCCGCAGGTGACTGCAGGTCAAAAGCCGACTGGCTGATCGGGATGAACGCTACCCGGGCGTATTCCGTGAAATATAATCATAAGCTGACGGTTGGGCGGGTACAGACTCCAACGCTGGCGCTTCTTACCAGGCGGCAGGAACAGATCCGGGCTTTTAAAAAGGAATCTTTTTATAAAGTAAAGATTGAAGGGGATGGACTTACCGCATTTTCGGAGAACATCTCGGATAAAGAATCGGCGGACATGCTTGCCGATTTGTGTGACGGTCAGACGGCAGAAATCCGGAAGGTGGAGAGGAAACGGAAATCGGTAAGCCCGCCAAAGCTCTATGACCTTACAACGCTGCAGCGCGAGGCGAACCGTTTGTTTGGATATTCAGCCAAAGTTACCCTGCAGGAACTGCAGAAGCTCTATGAAGCAAAGATGGTCACATACCCGAGAACCGACAGCCAGTATGTGACACAGGACATGGCAGGCACGGTCATGGAACTTTTGGCAAAGATTCCGGAAAAGATTTCCATATTAAAAAATACGATGGATGTGGCGGATGCAGGGAGTATTGTTGACAATGCAAAAGTCACAGACCACCATGCGCTACTCCCGACCAAATCTTCTTTTGAGGAAGATCTGTCACAGTTTTCGGAAATACAAAGGAACCTGTATGCGATGATCTGTGTAAGGCTGGCATCAGCCGTTGCGGCACCATCCGTCTACGATGAGACCACTGCCGAAGTCATCTGTGCAGGGCATGAGTTTTCTGCACGGGGGAAAGCTGAGGTAAAAGCCGGGTTTCAAAGAATAGAGATGGCATTTGCCGACATGGTGAAAGAAAAGGGAAACGGTGGGAAAGAAACAAAAAACGAGCGTCCATTTCCTGACTGGATACGGGATGGCATGGTGCTTGAAAAGGTATCCGTAAAGAGCGAACAGCATTTTACTTCTCCGCCCAAAGCATTTACGGAGGATACGCTGCTCTCGGCAATGGAATCGGCTGGCAAAAAGCTTTTTGTGGCAGATACGGAGAAGAAGGGGCTTGGAACTCCCGCCACACGTGCCGATATCATAGAAAAGATCATCGCTTGCGGCTATGCCGTACGGAGCAAACGGCAGATCATCCCTACAGATGCCGGGATGCAGCTGATCGAAGTCCTGCCGGAATATTTAAAGTCGGCAGACTTGACCGCGGATTGGGAGAATGAGCTGCTTGGTGTTGAGCGGGGAGAGACAGAGGCGGTCCGTTTTATGCAGGATATCAAGAACCTTACCTATATGATCTTACATAGCTGTGACAGAATCTCCGAAGAAGAACGGAAGCGTTTTGATACGAGGGAGAAGATTGGGGACTGCCCGGTCTGCGGGAAGCCGGTCTATGAGGGAAAGCAGAATTTTTACTGTTCTGACCGGGCGTGCCGCTTCGCTCTTTGGAAAGAAAACCGTTACCTGTCCGGAATGAAAAAAACGCTGGATAAAAATATGGCAACTGACTTACTTGCCAAGGGAAGGACGCATGTGAAGGATCTGTATTCTGTAAAAAAGGATTCGACGTTTGAGGCGGACCTGTTGATGAAGGTAGAGGATGGCAGGGCATCATTCTCGCTTTCCTTCCCGAAGAGAAAGAAGAAGAAATAAGATTAAGGAGGCTGTGAATTTTTATGATGAATTATGAAGAATTTAAGCAGAGTATTGTGAATCAAATCCGAGATGTGCTGCCCGAAAAATACCGGGATGCTGATGTAGAGGTTCGGCCTCTGGAAAAGATTAATCAAAGTTATGAGGCACTTTTTGTAGGTGCTGCAGGTGAGAATCTTTCGGTGGGTGTCAATCTGGAGCAGTATTATGACCAGTATGATGCTGGCGACATGGACTTTCAGGAAACGTTATCTGCTGTATCGGAAAGGCTGCAGGAAGATCCGGGATTTGCGCTTGATGTGGATTCGCTGAGAAATTATGAAACGATAAAGGAGCAGCTGTATATCCGTGTATGTGGAGTGGAGCAGAATCAGGAGCTGCTTCAAAACATACCGCATCGGGTAAAGGAAGACCTGGCTGTGACATATCATCTGCACATAGGGGAAACCGAGGACGGGCTAGCAGCCAGTGCCATGGTTACGGATGACTTTTTAACAGCTTATGGCATCACTGAGGAGCAGCTTCATCAGGATGCGTTAGAAAACAGCCAGAAGCTATTTCCGGCAACACTCACTCCTGTGCGGGATATGTTGCAGGAACTCTTATTTGGAAATTTGAAAGAGCCCGAAATACAGGACCCAATGGTACAGCTGATATTGGATACCATGGTGCCGCAGGATGCTGTGCCGATGTATGTGCTGACCAATGAACAGAAGTTAGATGGAGCCGGTGTACTATTTTATCCGGATATGATGGATCAGATCGGAAATGTGCTGGGAAATGATTATATTATCCTGCCGTCTTCCACGCAGGAAATGATCATTTTACCGGATCAGGGTATGATGACAGCCCGTGAGGCACAGGAGATGGTAGCTGATATCAACGGCATAGATGTGCCTCCGGAAGAACGCCTGACGGATTGCTCTTATCATTATGACAGGGAGACTCATCTCTTTGAAAAATTTTCCTCGTATGAAGCCCGGATGGAGGAAAAAGAGAAAGAGGCTGAGTTGGATGATAAGGTGCCTCAGAAAGTTGAAAGCAGCGAAGAAAGATCCGTACCGAATGATTTTGTCCGCCATGAAAAACAGGAAAGAAATGAAACTTCCCGGACCGGAAGTGAAAGGGCGGTGCCGAAGCGGGAGTCTGTATTAAAGAAGCTGGAAGAAAAGAAAGCTGCTGTAAAGGCTCGTGAGGCTGAGAGAGCAAAGGATAGGACCAGAGGTATGCATAATCGCAGCGACCATGCGCTTGGATAAAGAAGGGAGATGAGACCATGGAGATGAGGAATCTGTTAACGGATCAGGACAGACAGGAAAAAAGTCCGAAACAGCAGGAACAATCCGTGCGGCAGCGACAGGCCGCACGGATGAACAGATATGAAAAGGGTTTGATAGCCCTGTTGGAAGAGAAAGGAAGGAAACAGAACGCGTCGATGTAGTCGGCGCAGAAAGATAAGGAGGGTAACTATGGCGAAAGTAAATGATATCCGTATGCTTGCAGAAGAACATGCACAGGAAGTGAGCCGTTCGCCCCGGGACTGGATGGGATACTTAGATACGGCATCTCGGCTGTACCGGTATCCCTTCCGGGACAGCCTGCTTATCCATGCACAGCGACCGGATGCGACCGCCTGTGCACAGTTGGAGTTGTGGAATGAGAAGATGCTGCGATGGGTGAACCGAGGTGCAAAGGGGATTGCACTTTTGGATGATACAGGACCAAGGGAGAGGTTGAAATATGTGTTTGATGTCTCCGATACCCATCGGGTACGCGGCGGCAGGGATGTGTATCTGTGGGAATTAAAGTTAGAATATTGCTCGGAAATACTTTCGCATCTGACGGATGCGTATGGCCTTGACGATTCCGTGAACAATATCTCGGAGGCTTTGCGTCTGATCGCTGAGGAGCAGGCAGAGGAAAGTCTGGAGGATGCACTCTATGGCATTACGAATGAGACCTCAGGGACTTTTCTTTATGGGTTTGACGAAGATGAAATCAGACCGGGATTCCGTCAGCTCCTGAGCGACAGTACTTATTACATGCTGCTTCGAAGATGCGGCTATGAAGCAGAGGAATACTTAGAGGAAGAAAGTTTTTGCGGCATCACTGATTATAACCGTCTTTCTGTCCTTGGATTTTTGGGGAATGCTGCCTGTGAGAATGCGGAGCCGGTTCTTCGTGATATCGGGCGCAGCATCGGGCAGATCCAGAAAAAAATAGTAAAAGAACAGCTTGCAAATACGGTGGAGCATGTGTATAATACGAACAGACAGTTTAACACATTAACGCGTGAAAGTATAAGCGCAAGTGAAATCAATGAGAATGGAGGGACAGAACATGGAACTGACATATCATCGCAAGGGGGATTACCTCTTTCCGAACCTGAAAGTAGCAGAGAACAATCAGCAAGTGATCGGAAAGTACGGGATGCTTCGGAAAACGTATTTACAGGAGAACCACAGGAACTGGTACCAGAGCATGCTGATGACCGGGAAACTGAACCGTCATCTGATGGAGATCGAGGAGGCGGCATCCGAGCGGATGGAAGTGCTGATGGAACAGCTGTCCAAGAAGTTCCCGGCACCGGACAAGGAGAAAGACCAGATGGCGTGGGCAGCCCACATGAACAGCCTGACGGCGATGGCGGAGGAGAACGTATTGGCGGAATTGGTTTACAATTAACAGATCAGACAAGTGAACAGGAACTGAGTGAAGCAGAGGAAGAAATCGCCTCTGCTTTATCTTTGCCCGAATTTCCCTCAGTTAACAAGCAGGTCCGTGCGATCGGGGAACGTATGGAGGCATCGTATGCCGCAAAAAGTGCAATCCCGGCAGATGTTATTGATGAGGTGCTCCGTACCGGGAGTAACCAGAAGAGCGGTCATCTTCGCCTCACATACAACTTTATGGTTGAAAAAACTAAGGAGGAATACGCCGAGTTTGTGCGGAGGGAGTATGGAACCGGCGGCAGGGGGATTGTGGTGGACGGACAGGAGTATGCAGTCTGGCATGATGAGCTGGGGATGCGCATTGCAGTCGGGCATACGGTGTCAGATAAATTGTTAAACCAGACGTTTCTCTCCTGGGAAGATGTAAGCGGACGTATCGGGCAGCTTTTAGCGCAGGGAGAGTATGCGCCGCAGGTGGTATTGGATGCCGCCATGGAGAATGCTTATAAAGAACATGCGGAGTATCTGGCTTATATGAAGGGGGATATGGCAGACGGTGTAGCGGAAATCGTCTTTGAAGATACTTCCATTTTTGATGGCGGATTCCCGGATGTGGTGGAACGCATCAGTGGCATGCTTCGGCAGCCGGAATTTTTATCCGATCTAAATGAGCGGCTGTTGGGGCTCGCGTCAGCCTATGAGGAAGACCGTTCCCTGATGCGTTTCCATCTTTATAACCCCGGCAGGATGTCGGAGTTGTTTCAGATACTGGCGAAGGACGCATTGCCCTATCAGGCGAGGGAAGATTTCTCCTGGCAAGAGCACAAGTATTTTATCACGCAGGATGAGATCGATGCGTATCTGTCTGGCGGTGGTGCGTATGCGGACGGGAGGTTGGCCACCTATTCCTATTTTCGAATGGGGCATACCGAAACAGAAAAAACAGCTTTCATAAAGGAACGTTATGGGACTGGCGGGAGCAGCCATGCATTATCCGGTGCCGATGACTCCCATGCAGATTATGATGCGAAAGGGCTTGTTCTTGCGCGTGGGGATTATGGGAACCCTTACGCAAAAGTACAGCTTTCATGGAAGAAAGTCGCACAGCGGGTGGATTACCTGATCAAACAGGATCAGTTTTTAAAGCCGAAAGATTATTCCCGAATGGGGGCTTATGAAAAAGAGCAGATGGCTTTACGGGTGATGAGTTTTTATTCCTGTCTTCCGTCAGAGATCAACCGCCCATTTCCGGAAGATATGCTGATTGATAATCCGCGCGCAGTCCTTGTGGGGAAGATGGAAGACGGCCAGCAGTTTGAGGAACTGCTTTCCGGGATGTCGGAAGCACTCGCGGCACTGCCCCTTGATTATGACCGCTATGAGGAACGGGCACAGATTCTGACAGACCTGATCCAGTATTCGGAAGGAAATTATACGATCTTTCCAACAAAGGAGAAGGATGAGGAGACCGAAGTCGTCACTGGCCATCAGATGACACTTTTTGATTTTATGGGTGTCGATGAGGAACCGTCAAGTGATGAGGAGACGTCAAGGGATGTTGAATCGCTAATGGATGTTGAAGCGTTAAGTGGCGATGAAGTACCAAAGGATGTTGAAACACCAGAGGAAAATGAACTATCAGGGCATCATGAGACACTAAGGGGTGATGAACCTCAAACAGAAGATAATGCGCCGCAGGAGATGCAGGAAGAGCAATCAGAGGGTTTTCTCCCCGTTGCAGAGTCCGATGAGGTGCCGTTTGAGAAGTCTACTGACAGAAAGCCCCGGAACTTAAGAGCACTTTCCACGGATGCTGCTTTAGAGTACAACGCGATAAAAGAGCGCTATCCAAATTCGCTGGTCGGGTTTGAACAGCAGGGCGTTTATGAATTTTACGGAGACGATGCTCTGCTTGTGGCACAGATATTAAACAGCCGCCTGTTGGAAAAGCCAACGGAGGATGGGGCAATCCGGGCAACCGGATTCCCGTCCGGGCAGTGGGTGCATTACTCGAAAAAACTCTGGAGCAAAGGGGAGAATGTTTACCTATCCGGTGAGCGCCAGGACGGTACGCATTGGGAGGTGAAATTCTTAAGCGGAAAGGAATACCTGCCGCTGGATGCGATCGTCCATATCGACGGGAGAGAATTTCGCATTGACAGTGTGGATTTTCAGCAGGATATGGTAAGCCTTCAGGATATGACGATGGCGCGTGAAGCAAGATATCCGATCTTCCGCGAAGAACCGACTGCCTATGTACGCTCCCTTTATGAAGAAGAGGAACCGGCGTTTGATTTTGATACGGAAAACCGGGTAGCAAGCGCAATGGAATACGTGGGTGTCAGCCATGAGGATTTCTCCGGTGAACAGATGGATGTGATCTATGATGCCGCTTTAAAAGAGCTTGCCATTGAGCCAATGCTGAATCCGGATTTTAGTCCGGAGCAGATGCAGCTGATTGCTGATATTGCAAAACGGATGAAAGCTGGGGAGCGTGCGGCTTTTGACGGTGCGATGGCACCTCTGTCCGGACATGTGATGACTCCGGAGGAGATCAATGCTACAAGGCAGGAGTACCGCCTGCCGCTGGAGATTTATGATGAGCCGGAAGATGTTGGAGGTGGGGAGCCTGATCCTGAACCAAAGCTGCGGTCAATCGTATTGGAATTAAACCCTGCTGAGCAGGAACAGGAGCAGCAAGAGCCGGTTAATTTCCGTATTACAGATGATGATCTGGGTGCTGGAGGTCCAAAAACAAAATATAAGGCAAACATAGATGCCATTCGCCTGTTAAAAACTCTTGAAGAGGAGGGCAGGCTGGCGACGCCAGAGGAACAGGAGACGTTATCCCGTTTTGTCGGATGGGGCGGTATCCCACAGGCTTTTGACCCGGAGAATGGCAGTTGGGCGTCTGAATATGCTGAGGTAAAGGCACTTCTTACACCAGAGGAATACCGTGAAGCGCGAGGTTCCACCCTGAATGCGTTTTATACTTCGCCAACGGTAATCAAAGCGATGTATTCGGCATTGGAAGAGATGGGGCTTCGTTCCGGGAATGTCCTTGAGCCATCCTGCGGCGTCGGAAACTTTATGGGGCTTGTCCCGGAGGGCATGGATGTCAATATGTATGGCGTGGAGCTGGACAGCATATCCGGGAGGATTGCGCGGCAGTTATACCAGAAAAATAAGATTGCTGTGCAGGGATTTGAAACGATGGCGTTCCCGGAGAGTTTTTTTGACTGCATGATCGGCAACGTGCCGTTCGGGAATTATAAAGTAAATGACCCGAAGTATGACCGTTATAACTTTATGATCCATGATTATTTTATCGCACGAAGCCTTGACCTTCTGCGTCCGGGCGGCGTAACCGCGGTCGTAACCTCCTCTGGTACGATGGATAAGAAGGATGATTCGGTGCGGCGCTATCTTGCAAACCGGGCCGACCTGCTTGGTGCAGTACGCCTGCCGGATAATGCTTTCTTAAGGAATGCCAACACGGCTGTGGTTGCGGATATCCTTTTCTTTCAGAAAAGCGATCGGGTTTCGATTGATGAACCGGAATGGATAAATATCGCGCAGACGGAAGAAGGGTACAGCATCAATTCTTATTTTGTAAAACATCCGGAAATGATCCTTGGCACTCTTTCTTCGGAAAGTACGCAGTATGGGAAACAGGAGGTAACGGTAAAACCGATCGAAGGGGCAAGCCTTGACGGGCAGCTTAAAAGAGCACTTTCCAATATCAGGGGGACGATTACGGAACTGGAAGCAGATGATATGGAGATTGATGAAGTAGATACTTCCATACCGGCAAACCCGGATATCAAAAACTTTAGTTTTGCCAATGTAGACGGTCTGGTTTATTACCGTGAGAATTCCCGGATGAACCGGATGAACTTGCCAAAAGCGACAACAGAGCGGGTACTCGGGATGATTGCGCTTCGCGATACAGTGCAGGAGCTGATTGCGTTGCAGGTCAATGACGGAAGCGATGCGGAGATTGGCCTGCTCCAACAGAAATTGAATCAGCAGTATGATACCTACACGGCACAATACGGGCTTATCAGCAGTACAGCCAACCGCCGCGCATTTTCGCAGGACAGCAGTTACTGCCTGCTGGCATCGTTAGAGATTCTGGATGAAGAGGGAAATTTAAAGCGGAAGGCCGATATCTTTACAACGCGGACGATACGCAGGGCACAGCCGGTGACGAGTGTCGATACGGCCAGTGAAGCACTTGCAGTCTCGATCGGGGAACGGGCGCGGGTGGATGTCCCGTTTATGGCAGAGCTTTCGGGGATGACGGAGGATGAGGTTACGGAGGAATTATCCGGGGTTATTTTTAAAAATCCCCTGACTGATCAGTGGGAGACTGCGGATGAATATCTTTCCGGAAATGTCCGCGAAAAGCTAAAGGTTGCCCGGGAGTTTGCGGAAAACCATCCGGAATATGCTGTAAACGCAGCATATCTTGAGCGGGTGCAGCCGAAAGATCTGGAAGCCTCTGAGATTGAGGTGCGTCTGGGTGCGACATGGATTCATCCCCGTTATATCAATGATTTTATGAAAGAAGTCCTGCATACCCCGTGGTATCTGATCGACCGTCAGGTGCAGGTGCAGTATGCTGCGGTCAGCGGGGCATGGAACATCATGGGGAAATCTAAGGATTCCGGGAACCCACTGGTGTATTCGACCTATGGGACTCCTGCGGCAAACGCCTACCGTCTTCTGGAGGATGCCTTAAACCTGCGCGACACAAAGATTTATGATACTGTGCAGGATGATGCGGGGAAAGACCACAGGGTATTGAATAAAAAAGAAACGATGCTGGCACAGCAGAAGCAGGAGATGATCCGGGAAGCGTTCAAAGAGTGGATTTTTTCCGATATCGACCGGAGGGAGGAACTGTGCAGGACATATAATACGATGTTTAACAGTATCTGCCCACGGGAATATGACGGGAGCCATATCCGGTTTACCGGGATGACGCCGGAGATCAGCCTGATGCAGCACCAGAAGAATGCAGTGGCACATATCCTTTATGGCGGGAATACACTCCTTGCCCACTGCGTGGGTGCCGGGAAAACGTTCCAGATGGTAGCGGCCGGGATGGAGAGCAGGCGGTTAGGACTGGCGCAGAAATGCCTGTACGTAGTTCCCAACCACCTGACGGAGCAGTGGGGCAGCGATTTCCTCCGCCTCTATCCGGGTGCGAATATCCTGGTGGCGACGAAGAAGGATTTTCAGCCGGCGAACCGGAAAAAGTTCTGTTCGCGGATTGCCACAGGTGACTATGATGCCATCATCATCGGCCACAGCCAGTTTGAGCGTATCCCACTCTCAAAGGAGCGGCAGGTGGCATCCATCAACCGCCAGATCGAGGATATCACGGATGCGATCCATGCAATGAAACATGAGGTGGGTTCCCATTTCACGGTAAAACAGATGGAGCGCACGAGGAAGACCCTGATGGTGCGCTTGGAAAAATTAAATAAGCAGGAGCGAAAAGATGATGTCGTGACGTTTGAACAGCTTGGAGTTGACCGGTTATTTGTGGATGAGAGCCACGCTTACAAAAATCTCTTCCTTTACACCAAGATGCGGAACGTTGCCGGGATTACCCAGACGGATGCGCAGAAGTCTTCGGATATGTTTATGAAATGCCAGTACATGGATGAAATCACCGGGAGCCGGGGCGTGACATTTGCTACAGGTACCCCGGTCAGCAATTCAATGGTAGAATTATACACCATGATGCGTTACCTGCAGTATGACACACTCAATCGGCTTGGTATGGGGCATTTTGATTCGTGGGCATCAAGCTTTGGTGAGACTGTCACGGCAATAGAATTGTCGCCGGAAGGAACGGGCTATCGTGCGAAAACACGGTTTGCCCGTTTTTATAATCTCCCGGAACTGATCGCACTTTTTAAGGAGAGTGCGGATATCCAGACCGCGGACATGCTCGATCTGCCCGTACCGGAGGCAGAATATATCAACGAGGTCCTAAAGCCCAGTGAGACTCAAAAGGAGATGGTAGGAAGTTTTGCAAAGCGCGCGGAAGCAGTCCGCAGCGGAATGACCGATCCGAAAATCGACAACATGCTAAAGATCACGAATGACGGGCGGAAGTGTGCGTTAGACCAGAGGCTATTAAATGACATGCTTCCGGATGAACCGGAGAGCAAGGTCAACCGCTGTGTCGAAAATGCGTTTCGCATCTGGCAGGATACGATGGACAAAAAATCGTCGCAGCTGATATTTTGTGACCTTTCTACACCGAAAGGAGACGGGACATTCAATGTTTACGATGACGTCCGGGAAAAGCTGGTGGCACGGGGTATACCGAAGGAAGAAGTAGCTTTTATCCATGAAGCAAATACGGAGACGCGGAAGGCGGAACTGTTTGCAAAGGTGCGTTCCGGCCAGGTGCGAATCTTGCTTGGTTCCACGCCGAAACTTGGTACAGGGACGAATATCCAGGACCGGCTGATCGCACTCCACCATCTGGACTGCCCGTGGAAACCATCGGATTTAGAACAGCAGGAGGGGCGTATCCTCCGCCGGGGGAACCAGAACAAAAAGGTGAAGATTTACCGATATGTGACGGAGGGGACGTTTGACGCCTATATGTGGCAGCTTCTGGAGAACAAGCAGAAGTTTATCAGCCAGATCATGACCTCGAAGTCCCCGGTCCGTTCTGCGGAGGATGTGGATGATACGGCGCTTTCCTATGCGGAGATCAAGGCGTTGGCGACTGGGAATCCTTATATAAAAGAGAAGATGGATCTTGATATACAGGTCAGCAAATTGAAACTTTTAAAAGCAAATCATCAAAGCCAGATCTATCGGCTGGAGTCTGATATCGCGAAAAAGTATCCGATGCAGATCGCGGCAACAGAGGAGCGTCTGGCCGGGATGATTTCGGATGAAGCTGTGGCGAAACCAATTTTAGAGCAGGAAAAAGAGGCTTTTCAAATGGTGGTCGGGGGCAAGACCTATACAGACCGGAAGGAGGCCGGGACAGCCGTGATCGCCGCCTGCGCAGGATTAAAAGCGGTAAGCACATCCGGGCAGATCGGGGAATATCAGGGCTTTGCACTGATGGCAAGTTATGACAGCTTTAACCAGAAATTTATGCTGAGTATCAAACGCCAGTGCAGCTACACCATAGAGGTCGGACAGGATGCGTCCGGGAACATTATCCGTATCCAGAACGCTCTGGGCGGAATCGGGAAGAAGATCGAACAGGCACAGCAGAAGCTGGAGTCACTGAATGCGCAGCTTGAAACAGCAAAGGAGGAGGTGAAAAAGCCGTTTGCGCAGGCGTCGGAATTGGAGGAGAAATCGGCAAGGCTTGCAGAACTGAATTCGCTCCTTAACATGGATGAACGTGGTCCGGGTGATGCGGCAATTTTAGATGAAGCGGATGATGGAAGCGTGCAGAAGGATACTCAAGTGGCCGATCAGCCGCGGCAGGCGCTTACATATGCCGAGCGCGCAAAAGAAGTGGTAGATAAAGAAACTCCCAGACAGGCTTCGGTGCTTCAAAGGCTCCATGAAAAGCAGGCATCGATGGGAGAGAAAGGAAAGCAGGAATCACGGGCAAGAAGGCCGGTTGAGTGCCTGTAGGGATATGCCGCCGGGAAGGGAAATAAATCTTTGCCGGCGGCGATTTATATAAAAAATAAAATGAGTACCATCCATAAACCGGGATAGAACGACAGAATTATAGAAAGAGGGGATTTTTTTATGGCAGGAAATCGGGAAGAACAATTAAAAGAGATTACAGAGCGCCTGGAACAGGGAGTAGAAGAATATTTTACTTCCGAGCGGTATGCGGAGTATCTAAAGGTAATGTCAAAATTCCATACATACAGCTTTAAGAATACGCTTCTGATCACTATGCAGAAACCGGATGCAACTCTGGTGGCAGGATATCAGGCATGGCAGAAAAAATTTCACCGGCAGGTGAAGCGCGGGGAAAAGGGCATACAGATCATCTCTCCTGTGCCAATCCGCAGGAGGGAAGAACGGGGGAAATTGGATGAAGTGACAGGGGAGGCTGTTTTAAACCCGGATGGCGAACCGGAGACAGAAGAGGTCGTGCGTGTGATCCCGAGATTTAAAGTTGCGACCGTTTTTGACGTAAGCCAGACCATTGGGGATCCATTACCGGAATTGGGCGGAGAAGAACTGACGGACAGTGTGAAGGATTATGATTTATATCGGGATGCACTGATGGAAATATCCCCGGTACCGGTTCGTTTTACTACGATTGAGAGCGGTGCAAAAGGGTTTTATGACAGTGAGGAAAAGGAGATCGTGATCCAACCGGGTATGAGTGAGAGCCAGACGTTAAAGACCCTGATCCATGAAAGTGTCCATGCCCGGCTTCATGACCGGGAAATGATGCTTGCCCAGGAGATTGAAAAGAGTCGGATGACACGGGAGGTGGAGGCAGAAAGTGTAGCTTATACTGTATGTCAGGCTTTTGGGATTGACACCTCGGAATATTCTTTCCCTTATGTGGCATCCTGGAGCAGCGGGCTTGATATGAAAGAGCTTCGGGCTTCCATGGATACAATCCGGCATACGTCTGCGGAATTTATTGATTCCCTTACCCAGGAGATTCAGATGCAGTTGGAACAGCGGGCACAGGCCATGGAATCTGCACAGTATCAGACTGTAGAGATTTTTAAGGTTCCGGCATTATTTTCAGATGGCCAGATTCCGGATAACGAGGTACCGGATGGTTTCTATCGTTATGACCTGCGGCATTCCAGTGAGGACGTCACAGAGCGCATCCGTGTAGAAAATAATGTTGCGGTCAATTACGCCGGGACGATTCTCAGTGTCTATCCGTTGAACCTCCCGGAACGTGGATATGACAACCTTGGCGATGGATTTTCGTTCACCGGTGAGCGGATATCGTTTGGGGAGTACCGCCAGCGGATGGAAGCGGCAGATTTTTCGGTTCTTGCTGAAGAAATGCAGGATGCTGTGGTTCATGCAAACGAGGAACTGCTCTGGGAGGATAACACGGACCGGTATGCCATTTACCAGATTGATGGCGAAGGAAATGGCAGAGACTACAGTTATATGAATATGGATTTTATAAACAGCCATGGGATGGCTGTGAAAGGCAGGGATTATCAGTTAGTCTATGGCGGATTTTTGGAAGAAGGTGTAACGCTGGAAGATTTGTATGAAAAATTTAATGTCAATCATCCGCCGGGATATACCGGGCATTCCCTGTCTGTCAGTGATGTTGTTATAACAAAACGCGGCGGTGAGGTGCGTGCTGACTTTGTAGACAGTGTGGGATTTGCTCCGCTCCCCGAATTCGCTATGGAGCGGGAAGAACTGTGGAAGCGAAGAAGAATGCGTGTGACAGATTTTACAAAAGCGTTTGAAATTGACGGCCACGAGGGATTGTGGCATACCATGGACCAGATCAGCCTGATGGGAGAGGATATTTTCCTGATGGAGCATAATGAATTCGGCAGTGATGTGGCAAAGGTTGCGGTAAACCAGGAAGGAAAAGTTGTTGCTGAGGATTTGTGGAATGGTTTTGATGAGGACTTTCACAGAGCCGCTTCAGAATATTTTGCAGAAAAAGGGATTTCCTATGAGCAACCATCACAGGAGCTGCAGGAAGGCATGGATGATAAAACAGATCTGAATGTTCGGCAAGAAGAACTGCAGGATGAGTCCGTGGAGCAGAGAAACGCGGAGACGATGGAGGAGGAAGCAGCAAATGTTCTTCCGGTCGCTGCTGCCGCTGTACCCGTTTATATGCAGACGGGAGTATACGCATTCGAACATGGTGAGATGAAGCAGTACCGTGAATCAAGGGCAGGCAATCTCGCGTGTAAGATGGCAATCAAGCAGGCGATTGGAGAAAACTTTGACGGAATGCATCTGAATAAGGATGCCGTAAAAGGAGTGCTCACGCAATTTGGAGCAGAGCGGGTTTCCTATGTGCTTGCGGCTACAATCCAGAAAAAGGATTGGGACGGCCGTTTCTCCCCGCAGAATAAAGCATGGGCGGCGTCCATACCAACGGTGGAAGATATCAGCGGGTTTGGTGATGATGTGCGAGATGAATTTGTTGTGGAGAGCCACCCGGCGGTGCTGGATGGTTTTGTACGGCTTGTCCGGGACGAAATCGCACTTCGTGAGCAGGAAAGGGAGAAGCCTCTGACCGCAGATGAGATTACAAATTTTAAAGAGATCAGACGGGAATATTTTCCCGTATCGAGGACGCTTGAATATCAACTTTCCTGTGAAGTACGCGGGGAACCGGATGTGCTGACTTATGAGATTTCTTATCATGACAATGACGAGGAGGGATTTACACTTCATACTCAGAACAATGATATCTGGGAACGCATGGGTATGGGAGAGCTTCGAAAACTGGAAGCGGTGGTAAGCCGGGAAGTAACGTTTTTTCAATGGCAGAGAGACATTGAAGAGGCACCCTCTGCGGATATCCTGCGCGAAGTCCGTTTCGGACTTTGGGAGACAGAGAATTTAAATCTTTCCAGGGAACAGATGGAGCGTATTTATCAGATGATAGATGAGAAAGAACAGAGTCTTTTACAGGATTCCTTAGATGAGGCGGATAGAGCTGAGAATGCTGAACTTACCGAAGAATCTGAGAAAGTATCGATTGTCTTTTATTATGTGGACAGTGATATGAATGGGGTGAGGGACGAAAACAGCCATCAGGAATTCCCGGATGTTGAGTCGGCTCTTGGTGCATATGTCGCTCTTCCCAACCACTTGGAAAAAGAAATCGGGATGGAGAGTACAGAAGAGGTTCCTTCACGGATGACGCTGATTCGATGCAAAAATGGTGTGGATACGCTTTATGATATGGAAGAGGAATCTTTAAGCGGGAAGTGGGTAACACCTGAAACCATTGCGGCGCAGAACCGGGCACAGTTTTATCTTGATAACCACGATGTAGCGATTGCGTATTATCTGGAATCTGCGGATAAATATTTTGTTATTCAGACGGCGGAGGAAGGATATGATTATACGTTTTATGATGCATCATTCCATGAAATCGATGGCGGAGTGGTAGGGAATACCGACGTCTCTATCAGCGAAGCAATGGAAGAGATTCTTGTAGATGCCGGTTATTCCGCATGGCCGGGGCACCGTGAAGTGATAGACTGCGAAGCACTGATGGAAAACGTCCGCACTGTAGCGCAGGGGGAAATCGATTCTGTACAGAAAGCTCAGGAAAAAGAGCATGTAGACCTGATCTCCGGGCGGACAGAACCATTGCCTTATTTAAAAGGCAGGAGCATGGCTGATGTGGAAGAGACTGTATTATCTTTTGCACAGGCGACATTGGACGAGATGGGACTTCATGATGAGGTAAAACTCCATGCCGCAAGGGTGTATGGCAGCCGGTGCCGGGAAGGGGTGTACACAGAGAACTCGGATATGGACGTAGTGATCTCTTACTACGGTAATCTCAGTGCGGAGGACTTTGCAAAAGTCTTAAATGAAAGCGGTATGACAATCTCCGGGATTCCCATTGATATGAAGCCTGTTTCTATTGATGAGGGAGTTTCGCTGAATAAATTTTTAGAAGAGTCTGACCGTCGTCTGGATGTTAAAGAATCCAAACAGCTGGCCGCACAGCTCGATGCATTTACAAAAGGGTATGACCCATATGAATATAAGGATGTCGTTGACGACCCGGTACAGTCGGTGGAGGAAATCGCACAGTCTCTCCGGGATGGGAAGACGGAAGAAATCGTAAAGTGGTTGGATGAAGTAGATGACGGGCCAGAGAAAGGAATGGCTGAATATCTCTGCTCCAGAGTCCGGCATTTCTGTGATCATAGCATTCCGATTGCGGAGTTTCCTAAAGATATAGCCGAGGAGAAAGAACCGGAGATCTCATTTTATGTTGCGGAATGTATGGAGTATCCGGTGCTCGGGGAATATTATGAAAATCTGACGCTTGAGGAGGCGGTGGAAAAATACAGGCAAATCCCTGCAGAACGGATGAGTGGGATTAAAGGCATTGGTTTTGTTTTAAACGATGGCAGCATTTATGACGGAATGCAATATGAAATGATGAATCTGGATGTTGTAAACCGTGATCTGGTAAACGAGATACCACATTACCGGGACAGCTCGTTGGTACAAAAAGCAATGGATGACCTGGAGGCAATCATGGGGCAACCACAGACGATAAGCCAGCCAGATAAAGAAAAGAATGTGAAGCAGTCGGAAGTAAAAGAAACGCTGCAAGAGTCGCAGGATAGTGCCAGAAGCGTTGTAGAAAGGTCGGCTGACACCTTTTCATCCGGAACTAGGGAGTCTGTGCTGCAGGCGCTGAAAGAGCGTCAAAATCGGATAAAAGAACAGCAGAAGAATACTGAAGAACGATCCAAAAACCGAAAGAAAGGAGAACGGTCATTATGAGTAAAATAAGATTTGATGAGAATGAATATGTAGTCATGGCAATGTTTGAAACTGCTGACCGTACCCATAGCGCGCAGGCGATTGCGGAGGTTCTTCCTTACATAGAAGATGATGAGGAACTGACCGAGATTGTAAGGAGCACGCTTGATAAAATGGGGCAGATTACAGACCAGGAGTATAGAAAGCTTGATCTGGAACCCTATCGGCAGGAATTGGAGGACGAGGATGAAGGTTAACCAGTTTGCAGTATATCAGGTGAAAGAAGGGGCGGAATACGGAAATATCCGTTTCCGCCCCTATGACGAACTTTTGGAGAATCATATAAAAGTACATGTTTCATCTTATCGGCAGGTATATCTTTCACCGATGTCGCCAAAAGAGACAGTGGAGAGCATCCATGCCAGGTTTAAAAATCGTCTGCCGAAGAAGTTTCCGGGTAGGTCGATTAATAAGAGTGACGTGTATGTTTTAAACCGGGATGGCGTGATCTCTGCGTTTTATGTGGACAAAGAGAAACTGATCGTACTTCCGGATTTTATGAGCCGGTCATCTGCTGATGTTGTGATTACATCAGATACTTCGGGATACTGCGTCGAAGGGAAAACCGGGACGTGGGTGGTCTGCGAGGAACTGACAGTGGGCGGCAGACAGTTTTATCTGATGCAGAGTGAGCAGTTTCTACAACATGCTGCCTATATGATTCTTGCAGAGAATGGGGCAGTGGTTGCAGAAAACAGCAGAGGCTTTGATAAAGAATCGATGGATATGATCAGAGATTATTTAAATCCTCCGGCAAAAAAAGATTCCCTGCAGGAAAATGCGACAGTGGATAATAAGGATGAGAATTCGAATGGCGCGGATAGAATCAGAAGTTCAGAACTGCCAGAGGATACAGGCGGAGGAGAATCTATTGAAGAACGTATTCTCTTGCTGCCCAAACCGAGGGTGATCGGGGACAGGGTATCCGTCCTTGACCGTCTGTATCTGAAACAGGCAGAGCACGCAATCCGGAGCGGCAGGCCGGAACCGAAAATCATACGGGATATGATAAATGAGCGCGAGCGGAAATAAAAGATGGGAGACATCTGGCGGATAGGATGCTGGGTGTCTCCTGTTTTTGTTGGCTCTGATTCAGATTGAAATGGAGTTTTTTTGATGAATGAATCTGGTTTTTTAATATATTCTTGAATGAAAATAGGCTTTGTGGTAATCTATAAATTGAATAGAGGTTGTAATACTTCTATTAGCAACTTGAGAAAAAGGCGGTGGTAGAAATGGGAGAAGAACAACAGAGCCGCATGGATGCCATTCAGCAAGGTGCTGAAAACATGCGGAAGCTGAATTTGTTGAGTGACACATTTGCTTCTGTCGCATTGCAGGATATAGATGCATGTCAGTATGTAGTTCGGAAAATTTTGGGCAAGGATGACATCAGGATTATTGATGTGAAAAGCCAGTATCGGTTGCTGAACCTCACTGCAAAAGATGCGATTTTAGATGCATTTGCGCAGGACAGCACAGGGCGTCAGGTGAACATCGAAATACAGAGACGTGACACGGTAGACCATGCAAGGCGTACAAGATACTATGGATCTATGATAGATAAGAGTATTTTGGATAAGGGCGCAGAACACTATGATCTTCCTGATGTGTATATCATATACATTAGTGAGACCGATCTGTGGCATGGCGGGGAAACGGTATATCCGGTAAACAAAACGTTGGGGAAATCGGCAATCCCATATGATGATGGAAATCATGTTATTTATGTCAATGCTGCGGTAGATGACGGAAGCGATGTTGCAAAGATGATGCAGTATTTTAAAAAAGCAGACCCGGACGATATGAGTCAGGGAGATTTATCGAAGCGTGTACACTATTTGAAGACCGAGAAAGGGGGCTACAAAGAAATGTGCGAAGTAGCAGAAAAAATTTATGATCAGGGCGAAAATAAAGGCCGCATGGAAGAAGCAAAAGCTACGGCAAACAGATTGTACTATGAAAAAGGATATAAAGTGCCGGTTATTGCTGATATGTTAAACAGAAGTGAAAATCAAATATCAGAATGGCTTGGTTTGGTGCTTGCCTGATTGGAGACCATAAAGTATTTGCGGAGTAGCAAAAAAGATTTATGAACAAGGAAAAACTGTGAAAGCGAAAACTATAGCGATTTCAATATGGAATGATGGCATTCAAGATATTGAAAGAATTGCCAGACTTACAAATCTTTCGTTAAAAGAGGTTCGTAAAGCTATAGGAATGAAAGATGATATGAATTACAGTATATTGGCTGACACCGTGTCCGCTATTTTAAAGAAAGCGAAGGAGGTATCGAAGCTATGGGTCGTGTCATGGAAGAAATGAGAGATGAAGTAAAGATGAGGGAAAGAAAAGACATTGCCGTTTCTTTGTGGAATGAAGGAGTTCGTGATGTAGAGTTGATTGCCAGATCTACCAAACTTACTGTAGAAGAGGTTAGAGAAGCCATTGGGATTAAGTCCGCTTAATGGTAAATCGTGCATTTTAAAATGAACAGAATCTTGAATGTTTACCCATCGTGTTGTTTTTAGCTGTATGATTTTTATGCAGTTTGTGAAAGCCACCGTGGAGTGTGAAGTAATATGAGGAGCCGTTACTGTCTGTATAGAGATGGTAACGGTTTTTGTCTGTAAAAATCTTGATTATCTAGGTTTTCCTAATCCTTGTACAGAATTAACAATTTGCGAAATGAAGAATTGTTTGTTTTGTATAAAATCACAATACAGAATCAAAGAATGGTTGAAAATATTGTTTTGCCGTGATACAATTAAAACGCAAAAATGTTTTGCCGCAAAACAAAAAAGGAGGAGCGATTATGAAAAAAGCAAAACGATTATTGGTTATTGCATTACTTTTGTGCCTTATTAGCGGAATTGGTGCAAAAATAGTGCAGACAGATGGGGGACGTGTAACAGTAGAAGAGGTAGAGCTGCTTGGCTCAGATGGGACGGTTATCAGTGGTCTACTGTATAAACCTGTCAGTGCCAGTGAAGATAATCCGTTACCGTTGATTATCTCCGGGCATGGAAGTTTTAATGACAAGGAAATGCAGGATCAAAATCTTGTAGAATTGTCCAGACGCGGTTATATTGTTTTTGCACCGGATTCTTATCGCCATGGAGAATCTTCTGCACATAATGAAGATATGGGTGAATATGCAAGCATGCTGGATGCTGTAGAAGCTTTATATGATCTAAATTATGTGGATCAGGAGAAGGTGGCTCTGGTTGGCCATTCCATGGGCGCAGATCAGGCAAATAATACAGTAAAATATTATATTACAGAAGAAGCTTTGGGGAATGGGGAAAATAAGATTGCAGCAGTGCTTAGCATTGGCTGTGACCCTGCTTATACAGATTATGAAGTAGAAGGATTGGATGATCTGGTTTCAGTAACAGTTGATTATGGAACGATTGAGGCAAAATATGATGAGTTTTTCTATCATCAGGAAGATGTTGGAGGAGACCCCGCGGAATATTTAAATAGCGCGAATGCTTTGCTTTTTATCCAACAGGTAGATCCAACTGTAACAGAAGTTGAGGATGGAAAAATTTATAAGGGAGAGATTGACGGAGAGGAATATGTTCGTGTAATTTATCAGAGCAGCGAAATTCATCCTTTAAACCATTTCTCAACTGAGACAGCGGCTTCTACAATAGAGTACTTTTATGAAACTTTGGGCGTTCCAAATGGATATATGGAAATTGTATCTTCGAATTAGGTATGGTATATAAAAGAGGCATTTAATCTGCTTGGTTTGATCGGTTTCTTTATGCTGATTGCACCTTTGGTATATATGATTTTGCAATTGAAGTTTTTCCGAGGTGTGGCCTCCGGCAGGGAAATTCAGGAGAAAGCTCTGGATACAGCAGGAAAGAAAGCCAATTTCTGGTTGGTTTTCGCAATTACTGCGGCATTGCCTGCTATTCTGTTTATCCCGGTTACATATCGCTGGGTTGGACAACAGACTTTTGTTCCGGCAATCTATAATAAAGTATTTGCTGAAGCGAACATCAATGAACTGGCAGCGTGGTCAGCTGTTGCTGGGATTGTCATTGTTGCCGTGTTATTGATCAACTACGCTGTATATGGGAAAAACCATCAGGTTTCTCTTGATAATTGGGGTATAAAAACGAACGCAAAGCAGTTTTTTAAATCTTTGCTGATGGCATTCATTGTTGTGGGCTGTGCGTTTGTAGTAGTGGCAGCAGTAGAGTATATCTTCGGAACAGATTTCCGTATCTGGGTTCTCTCTGTAAAGATGTTTGATTTGGCAAAGGTGAGATTTATACTGGTTTACTTCCCGGGTTATGTAATTTTCTATCTGGGAAATTCTATCGCTGTTAATGGAAACAACGATATTAAGGGATGGAAAGAATGGCAGAAAATGCTAGTGAGCTGCATTGGAAACATTGGTGGGCTTATTGTCCTGCTAATCATTCAGTATTCGTCTCTTATTGGAAGAGGACAGATTGTGTTCAATGCGATGCGTATATTAAATATTTTCCCACTTCTTGTACTGGTACCGGTAGCAACGGTCATATCACGGAAAATATACAAGATGACACAGAATGTTTATCTGGGTTCTATGATATTTGGGATTTTATATGCTGCAATCGCCTGCACGAATACAATGTTTATGTTTTAAGAAGATTGCATGGAGTATCCATTGAAAATAGTATTCGCAAAAAAAGATGGATTGCGTTATAATGGTTTCATTATTGAGTAAAGGATGGATACTGCACTATGAATCTGGAATGGATGGGGCAATACCGTGGCCTGGTCGAACAATTTATCAGACTGTTTAACATCTATGCACGCCAGTATTCCATGGAGTATAAGTTAGAAGGTACCAATGTGACTACCTCTTCTGCACAGATACAGACATTGGAGTATATTATTGAAGCAAATGGCACAGAGAAGATGACAGCGATTGCAGACAAAATAGGGGTGACACGGGGGACATTTTCCAATAACGTAAAAAAATTGATGGAAAAAGGATATTTGGAAAAATATCATGACGAAGACAATAGAAAAGATATTTATTTGAAAGCAACGGAAAAAGGAATTACTGCTTACGAAGAATATTCCACCTTTATCTATCAATCATGGTTTCAGGAAATGTTTGCATTGCTCGATACAATCTCGGAAGAGCATCGTGCGACATTGGAAGAGATTTTGAAAGGGTTTGCGGAAGCTTTCAGTGGTGATGGCAGCCAAAAGAAATAATAGAAAAATTGCTACGAAATATGTGTGAAGCAGAGAGGAGCTGGTGACAGCTCCTCTTTCGTGAGTTGAAAAAAAGAAAATGATATTACCGTGGATATGAAAAACATTATTTGCAAATTATCTTGTGCTTTGAGCACCTGAGTTTTTCGCTTGAGCATTAAAACTGGAATTGGCTATTTTTCTCACTATATAGATGTGCTTTGTTCTGCTTGCAGGGTTTTCCCATGCCCAAGGATGCTGTCAACATTGGTGCAGATTATCTGGAGGTCTTTCCGATAATATTTATAATTATTATAGGCGCTAGAGGCAGCTCCTTTCTGCGCAGACAGTTTTTCCCGTTCTTCTTTGAGCGACTTTATGGAGGGGAAGCTCCCGTCTGGATACTGGCTCTTCAGGAATTGCACAGCTTCTTCATACTTGCTAATCTCAGAAGCGTGCTCGGTGCGGAAATTTTTCTTGCTGCGTGATGCGAGCATCTGTCCATATATGGATTTATTGGAAAGATACTGGCCAGTATAGTGGATCTGCTGATTGATTTCCTGTATCTGTTTTTCTGTCGAATGGAGTGCCTGCCGAGAGGCATTCATTTTCTCAGTGGATTCATGATATAAACTTCGAAGATTTTCCCTGCTGTCAATCCCGTGTTCTTGGACATAAGCGATTGTTCTGGCCATTTCTTTTAAGTTGGAAATCTTTACTTTTTGTGCATAGGCGTGGCTCAATTTCGCTTTTGTGCGCTCTTGGAGATTTACGACAAGCCGCAGGTGGGAATGGATATATAAAATGGCAACAGGGTCATTTTCATAGTCATAGCTGCTGTCATATATGGTCGATCGGCGACCATTGCTTTCTGCGAAAATATCTTTCTCGTTGGTAGCTGTCTTAGGCATATCTTCTCTGAGAGTTTCTTTTTTATTATTTCGGTTCTCAGCATTTGTTAATTGTTCATGCTGTAAAATTTCTGCGAGTTTAATATTTTCCTCGAACCGTGCGAGCAGGAACTCTTTTTCATATCTGGTTCCCAAAGCCCTGCCGGTGATATTCTTGCTGCGGTCGGGATGCAGGTAGCTGTAGCGTCCACGACTTTCTGTCAGTGAGATATGATAGTTTTTCTGAAGTTCTTCCCGAAACATTTCCGGTGAGGTGGCGTAGGAAGAAATATCATCAATGGCGTCACGGAGGAACTGCTTCTGTGTTTGAAATTTGGTCTCCATTGGCGTCAGGCCGTTTGCCGTGATCTCATCATTGAGTTTATCCAGCTTTTCCTGCCCGCGGTGTGCGGCCCAGTACTCCTGCTCGGATATTTTTGCTTCGGAATCGGTAAGAAGGTCTACCTGATTTAGGTTTTCCCGGATGCACATTTCCATCAGTGATTTTTTCAGACAGATCAGGTAATCTTTTGTCAGATGGTGTTTGCAGCCGGCACGGCTGTCGCATGGACGCTCCATGAAATCCTGCGGTGCGACGTCAAATTTGCGCAGGCTGTTGATGACGATGTGGATATGGATATTGCCGCTCCCGTTATGGCCGTCTGTGTGCGTGCAGACGATCGCCTGATGGCCGGGAAAATGTTTTCGTGTAAATTCCATGCCGAGTGCCTGCGCTTTTTCTTTGGTAAAGCCATTGTCGATCTGGTCTAACGGGTCAAAGCTGATGATATAGTGGTGGGATTTGATCTCGTCATAGCGTTGGTTTTTATTATAACTTTTATTAAGCTTCTTACATTCAATATCAAAAGTCTCGGGGTTGCAGTTGATCCCTTCTAAAATAAATTCATCGCGTAACCGAAGATTCCCGAATTTATCCGGGAGCGGCTTCTGGCTGTGCTCATCATATTCGTATTTCATATAGTCGATTGCTTCGCGGTAATTCGCGTTTTTATTTGCGATGTGTTTAATGATTGCCACTGAAATCACCTGCCAGTCTGATCACCTCTTCGCGGAGGTCGTGGAGTTCTGTGATGCATTTGCTGATCTCTGCCTGCATGGCGATGGAGCGGGCACCGCCCATATGGAAAAATTTTGAGATCTGGTTTAAGTTGTTTCCGATGCGGGCAAACTCTGTGACCAGCTTCTGTATTTCTTCAATATCGGCAACTACCTCATACCGGACATTGACGTTGCCTTCTAAGAGCATCTTCCGGATATAAGCAGAAGCAGAAAGTCCGGCTTCCTTTGCAGTTTCAGTAATCATTTCATATTCCACATCCGAGACACGAAGAGCGATCAGATGGGAGCGTACCAGTTCTTTTTCTTTCTTTTGCCTAGTCATGTAAATTGTACCTCCATAAATATCTGTTTTTTCTTATAGGTTTTTGGCAATTATCAATGCGTAAGCATTCCCGGGAGAGCATATGCACTCACGCTGCGAAGATGTCAATCGGAGCCAGACCGCAGAAATTGAAACTGAGGTAAGTCCGAGGGAATGGGGAACCGGAATCCCCATCAAGTCCGCCGGTTATCAAAACAGCCCAAATGGGGTTTTTGTATAACACAGGCGAATCTTGCCCTGGGTTTGAATAGCCCCTTTACTTATCATCCGTGGGATGATAGAAAAGGTCACGTTTTTTGAAAAAATAAAAAAATTTTATTTTCGGCGTGTCCATTTATGGGCTGCCGCCTGTGATAAGTGAAAGGTTTTTTACAGGAGGTGCAGCGAAAATGAAAAATGGAACGATGCCGACAAGGGAAGAGTTACAAAAAATGGCAGAGACTGATATCCGGGAAGTCGATGAAGCCTCGTTGGTTGACCTGGAAGATATCAGGATTGACACAGGGCTGCCGGTGAAAGACCGCGCGGCAGATTATATCCGGCAGATTAAAAACCCATATTGCTACAGGAGCCATGGGGTTGTTGTAAAAATATCTTTTTCAGGGAAACGGAGTTTAGAGGATTGCCTTTGTTCCTGTCTGTCCATTGACAGTGAAGAATAAAACACTTTAACGCTTTAAAGCGTTGACTTGCGAGGCGGGATGTGCGATAATGCTCATGCACCAATCAAAAGGGTATAAGAAGTCATGGATTTCTTGGCTGTTTGCCGCAAAGTGAGGAAAATGAAAGGGGTCTGTGAATACATGTTTTTTGACCAGAATTCAAATCATATCGCAAAATATCTGCGAATTTCACGAGATGATGGTGACAAGGCAGAAAGTGACAGCATTGGCGGCCAGAGGAACCTCATTGACGATTTCATCCAAAACCATGATGGGGCTGTATCCTGCAGGGAGTATGTAGACGATGGGTACAGCGGGACAAATTTTGAGCGTCCTTCTTTTCAACGTATGATTGAGGATGCCAAGAAGAGAAAAATTAACTGTATCATCGTAAAGGATGCTTGTGTAATAATAGAACCAACACGGAAAGGCCCATTTGAGAGGCTTTCGTGGCTTGGTTCTATTTGTTTTTGACCCGAAAACAGATAAAATCGTCCATATTAACCGAGATTTGCGCTGAACAGGCGGCGCGCGGAGGAAAACGCCTGTAACAAAAGAATATCGTAATGAACATAGAGCGGCAATCCGCTGTTGGGACTTCGGTTCCGGCAGATGGGTTGCCGTTCTATTTTTGTTTCCGGCAACGGAGGCAAAAGTCCAAAGCATATCGGAAGTGATGATGTGCCGTCACTAGAAGGAGGTCAAAGATGGCAGTATTTCGAGTCGAAAGAAACAGCAACTACACCACCATGAGCAATTACCATCTCCGCGATAACAATCTGTCCCTGAAAGCCAAAGGGCTGCTCTCCGTATTTCTGAGCTTGCCCGATTCATGGCATTACAGCGTTCGGGGTCTGGTCGCGATCTGCAAGGAGGGTCGTGATTGTATTGTGGCTACGTTGCAGGAGCTGGAGGATGCCGGTTATCTGGAGCGGCATCAGCAGCGCCAGGACAATGGCAAGATGGGGGTGATCGAGTATGTGATTTTCGAGAAGCCTCAATCACCGTGTACGGAAAATCCGGACACGGTAAAACCGGACACGGCTTATCCGAACACGGAAAAACCGGATACGGAAAACCCGCCACAAATAATAACTAATAGAATAAATACTGAACAGATCAATGAACTGAAAGAGAAAGACACCCGCCACAAGTATGGAGCCTATGAGAATGTCTTGCTGACGGATGAGGAGCTGGCGAAGCTCAAAGCAGAGTTTCCTGCTGACTGGCAGGAGCGTCTGGAGCGCTTGTCCGAGTATATCGCTTCTTCCGGGAAGCATTACAAAAATCATCTCGCTACCCTGCGCAGCTGGGCGAGACGCGACAAGCCGAAAACAACGGCTTACAGTCACAGCAATTATACCTGTGCGGAAGGAGACAGCTTATGATTTTGAGTGCGTACGATTGGCAGACTCTAATGCTACTGGCACCGATATTTGTTCATCAGCACTATAAGCCCCGGACGGAACCCAATGAAGACGAATATATGGGTGAAGACGGGCTGTTGCATTGCAAAAAGTGTAAGGCCCCAGTCCAGGACAGGCTTTACACGGAGGTATGGACATACATCGTTCCATGCAAATGCAAGTGCGAGAAAGGCGGCGGCCTATGAGCATCTTTGACGAGTTCCTTACTCGCTTTCCCCAACAAACTGAGCCGGGTGAAAATGAGTACATGGGTGATGATGGCCTACTCTATTGCAGCAAGTGCAAAACTCCTGTACAGTGTCGTGTGAAAATCGGCTCTGCCACTCACATTGTCTCTTGTATCTGCCAGTGCCGTAAGGAAGAACAGGAAGCGGCGGAACGCCGGGTGGCGGAAATGGAGCGCCGGAACCGGATTCACAGCCTGAAAGTCAACGGCATTCAGGAAAAGGCTCTGTATAACTGGACTTTCGCCAATGCCGAGGACAATCCCAGCATCCAGATGGCCAGACGGTATGTAGCGAACTGGTCAGAGGCAAAGCAAAATAATCTCGGTTTGCTGCTCTGGGGTGATGTCGGAACGGGAAAATCGTATGTAGCTGCCTGCATCGCCAACGCTCTGCTGGAAAGCGGCGTACCGGTGCTGATGACGAACTTTTCTAAGATTCTGAATCAAATGGGCGGCATGTACTCCCAGGAGCGGTATCAGTATATCGCTTCTTTTTCGTCTTTTGACCTTCTTATCATCGACGATCTTGGGATTGAACGCAGCACAGAGTACGCGCTGGAACAGGTTTACGCTGTCGTGGACGAACGGTACAAATCCAATAAGCCGCTGATCGTCACGACCAACCTGACCATCAACCAGATTCGCAACGCCGAGGACGTGGCTCACGCTCGTATCTACAGCCGGGTGCTGGAACTGTGTACTCCGGTTCAGGTGCGTGGGACAGACCGGCGCACAGAAATTGGGCGCGATAAGCAGGCGCTCGTCAAAGATCTGCTCTATGGCAGGTGATTGGAGGTGAAAAATGTCGAAGAAAGACGAAACGCCACCCATGCAGGAACAGGTTCAGCAGATTCCAATCTCTGAACTGCACCCGTTTGAGGGACACCCCTTCCGTGTGGTGGACGATGAGGCCATGACCCGGACGGTAGAGAGCATTTCGCAGTTTGGAGTGATTTCCCCGCTGTTGGCGCGACCTGACCCGGATGGCGGCTATGAGATCATTTCCGGCCACCGGCGCTGCCATGCTGCGGAACAGGTCGGCCTGGAAACTCTGCCGGTCATTGTCCGGGAGATGGATGATGATGAAGCGATTATCGCGATGGTCGATGCTAACCTGCAAAGAGAAACTATTCTCCCAAGCGAACGGGCGTGGGCGTACAAGATGAAAATGGACGCGATTAAACACCAGGGCGCGAGGGCAGATTTAACTTCGTGCCAAGTTGGCACGAAGTTGCGGTCAGATGAAAGGGTTGCAGAAGGCACACCCGACAGCGCTCGGACGGTTCAGCGTTATATCCGTCTGACCAACCTTATCCCGGAACTGATGGACATGGTGGACGAGAAAAAAATCGCGTTCAATCCTGCTGTGGAGCTTTCCTACCTAACGCGCGATGAGCAGTCTCATCTTCTGGAGGCCATGGACTATGCCCAGGCCACTCCTTCTCTTTCACAGGCGCAGCGCCTGAAAAAGCTCAGCCAGCTGAAACAGTGTTCGCCGGAGGCGATGGAAGTTCTGATGGATGAGGTAAAGAAGGAGGAACTGGCTCCTACCGTGACGCTGCCCACGGAGCTTCTGCGGAAGTATTTTCCCAAATCCTATACGCCGAAGCAGATGGAGGACACCATTATCCGGCTGCTGGATCAGTGGCAGAAAAGCCGGCAGCGCAATCAATCGAGGTAACTATATGAACACGGACAGATCATAAGGCGGTCATCCGCACTCTGACATTTCGGAGTGCTGAGATGACCGCCTTTTTTTGTATAATAGGAAAGTTCGCCATCTGGCGAACTATTGAATTAAAAAAGCCCGCGCGG
>JAJPZY010000137.1:0-3729 GCA_021204085.1 Clostridiales bacterium
CAACTTATCATAGAAGATCTGATATATTTACAGAAATAAATTCACACACTCCAAAAAATTGAATCTTTCATACTATATCTGCAAATCCGGCTCTCAAAATTGGTAAATCGTTGGTAAAATAACTCTCGGACTCAAAAAAGTGTTGATTTTTCAGGCTTCGTCGGACATGGGACATATCCTTCCATGGCACACGAATAACACTTTTATCATCTTTTTATAAGTCCTCATTTCTTCTCAAAAGTCCCGGAAATCGTTGAAAATCGCATCTCTTTTCACTCATTTAGCTCTCCTTTCAAAAATAGAGAGCCGGATTTGCAGTGTCATTCTAACATAAATCCGACTCTCTGTATAGATTGGTAAAAAACATTTGCCTGCCCACGCGGCAGAATTTTCTCTTATACGGCAGTTGCCATATCCAGAAACCGCTCAAATTTTTCGCGCTTGATCAGCGCCCTGTTGCCGTTCATCATATAGAAATCATCATCGGGATGATGATCAATAATCTATCGGGGGTACGATCTCAGCAGATAAGGTCATCTCGTATATCAATGGCCGCAATGAATTTGAAATTGTCCAGTACCGCCATGTAAAAAGCATAGAAGAAATTCCCCGCGCCGGAATAAGCCCAGAGTTTATGAAGCTCCATAATGAACCGGATAGGCGCCGGTCTTATGAACCACACAATGATCCGATGGAATTGTATTTTAATCGATGGTGTATAAATTCAAATCAAAATAATTAAAAGCTTAACCGCCAATGAATTTAATCCAATTTCTTTTGGGCCAAATCGCTTGAGTTGCGCGATTTGGCCCAATAAAATAATGCCTTACTGTAATCGAAATCGTCACGATTGCGGTCCGCCATTTTCAAATATTGACTGCATAGCAGAGTTACCGGAAGAGGAGTAAGATGAGCTGTAGTTTACCACATCCAGCACACTGTAACAGTAGGTGTCGCCCTCCTCCAGTCCGGAAGTAATCTCCGCATATGTTCCATCGGAGATGCCGACACTGACCTCCACCTTACCTCCCAGGGTATCCGTATCCTCGTCATAGGAGGTATAAACGTAAGTCGTTTCATCCTCCTCAACCAAGGCTGTCTCCGGCACGACAAGCACATCCTCCGTTGTGCCCAGGATAATCTTCGCAGACGCGTTCATGCCGGCCAGCATATCATCCTCACGATCCATGGTAAGTACAGCCGTATATTTGCTGCTGCCGCCCGAGTTGGAACCGCTCTTGTTAATAGAAGTCACCGTGCCTGTAAAGGACTGGCCCGGGAAAGCGTCCAATGTGATTGTCGCCTCCTGGCCTGCCTCCACATCCAGGATATCCATCTCATCCACTGTGATTTCAAGAGTCATCGTATCCTGCGGCGTGATTGCAAGCAGGGTGGTTTCATCCACTCCATAGGTGGACGCAACCTCCTCCTCTAGGCTTTCTGCTGCGGCCGACTCCGCCGCCGTAGCGGTATCCATAGATGCAGTAATGGAAGATGTATCAATCGACATACTGCTGTCTGTCCCTGCAGAAAGCTGTCCTTCCAGGCTGCTTAGATCAGAACTTCCGTCGGTTATTTCAAAGCTGTCGGTCTGACCGTCTGCCAGTTCGGAACTGCCTGTCTGACTGTCCATTGTTCCGGAGAATGACCCGGAATCGTCGGAGGTGCCGCTCGTCGATATACATATGGCAGATGAAACGGTTCCATCCTCACAGGTAAGGATTAAGACATCGCCAACCGCTATACTGCCCACTGATCCGCTCGCGGAATAACTCCCGTCTTTATACACGCCAAGCGTTGAAAGCGTCACGGTTTCGCTGCCGCTTCCGCCGGACAGGAGGGATACGGTGACAGAATTACCGGAGATTGACTGTACAACACCGATTTTTACGATAGTTGTTGCAGCTGCAGTTGTGTCGCTATCGGAGGAACCACTGCTTCCCTCAGAAGTACTGCCGCTCTCATTGCCTGAAGTATCGCCGCTTTCACTGTCCGCAGTGCTGCTTCCATCCCCTAAAGTGTTGTTTGCATCGTCTGAAGTACTGCTTCCGTCTCCCGAAGTGCTGTCTGCATCGTCTGAAGTACTGCTTCCGTCTCCTGAAGTGCTGTTTGCGTCATCCGCTGTCGATGTCAGATACACGGCAGAACCGCCTGTATAAGACAATGTACTCACGCTGTAAGTCGATGTGTCTGACATACCAGTCTCTGAAGCCGAATCTGTTGACCCTGTATCAGAAGTCTCTGACGAATCTTCATCGGCGGAACTGTCATCTGCTGTCGTGTCGTCATCGGAAGCCTCTTCGCCATCCGACGCTGAACTGTTGTCAGAAGTACCGGATTTCTCCAGACCGGAAATGACGCCGTCACAGGATGCATAAATATAGCCATCCTCATACAATTTAAAGAGTGTCTCCATCTGGCCTTCCAATTCCGATCTCTGTTCCAGCAGAGTCTCATATTCATCAGAATAATCTGTGTCCGTCAGCTTAAGAAGGGTATCGCCGCTGCTGACTTTGCTCCCCTCTGATACAGATACGGAGGAAACCGTGCCGGTATATCCGGTCACTTTCAGCTCACTGTGAATATAAAGCGTACCTTCTCCCACAGACTCTCCGTCCTCCGTCGTCACCGACACCGTATCTCCGAGCTCCGGGCCGTTATCGGAAATGACCACCACTACCGTTTTATTTGTAAGGCTTTCCACCTTCCCGCTGACAATCGTACCGTCGGATAAGGTCACATCCACAGAATCCCCTGTGGAGATCTCCGCATCTGTTTCCAGGGAAACTGCCATATACCCGTCCAGGGAAAGAAGCATCAGCGCTTCATTTTCATACATGGTATCCACAACGGCCGTATCTTCCGAAGCATAGATTTTGATCACGCGGCCGTCCGCTGCTGCGGTGATGGTCTCAGAGACGGCGTCATCCTCGCAATCCTCCAACGCCTCATCCAGTGAGGTAATATTTTCCTGGACGGAAGCAATCGCCGTCATCACAGAAACCTGATCAACCGCTGCCAGCGTATCGCCCTCTTCCACCGTGTCGCCATCGGACACATACCACTCCGTGACTTCCACCTCGTCCGGAAGGGAAAGCTCTTCGGCTTCCTCATCTTCCAGGGTACCGGTGCCGGGCAGCACCGTAGTGATATCGCCTTTCTCTGCCGTCTCTGTGTAAGTTGTAGTTTCTGTCTCAGACCCGGAGTTACCCGTCTGCCTTGTAAAGAGCTTGACAAGAACCACCAGCGCAACGATCACAACCAGCGCCAGAATCCACAGGTAATGGGAATGCTTGCCCTCTTTCTTCACCGGCCGTTGCGCGTGAACGATCTCTCCCGCTGCCGCCTTCTCACGCCGCGCTTTCTCCTCCTCGGCTCTCTGCCGCTTCTGACGGCGCGAGATCCGGATCAACATGAAGATACTTCCCGCATCCAGGATTGCCAGAATGATCAGGATCAGCAACCAGTGAGAGCGGATCTTCTGGAGCCTGCTCATCGACGAAAAGCCGCCGCCCTGCGCGTTCGCAAAGTCACTGGCATCGAAGGTTTCGCCGCCGTTGCTGCTTTCTTCTTCGTCCGTATCCGTACTTTCCTCTGCAGCACTGTCTGAGATGTTACCTTCCGACGTTGAAGCCTCATCACTATCTGTGTCAGCTGTTTCACCATCCTCAGATTCAGACATATCAGGCATCTCGCTCTCATCGAACTCAGACATGTCGGGCATCTCGC
>JAJPZY010000137.1:3829-12120 GCA_021204085.1 Clostridiales bacterium
TCAGACATATCAGGCATCTCGCTCTCATCGAACTCAGACATGTCGGGCATCTCGCTGTCCCCAGCAGAAGATGAACTGTCATCATCACCGTCCTGCCCTGAGTCTGTGTTATCACTGTCCGTGCTGTCGGAATCCGTACCGTCACTATCCGCACTGTCGGAATCTGAGCTGTCACTGTCCGCGCTGCCGCTATCCGAACTGTTATCAAAATCGGGGACCTGCATGTTCTGAACATTTCCCATACTGCTCATGTCAGGCAGAATCATTGCCGTGGCAACATCCGCCAGCAACAGGATCGAAAGCACAATGGTAAGCACCAGATACAGTGGTTTTTTGCGAAAAACCGGCGCATATATTATTTGGTTCCATATTCTTTTTACTTTCCAGTAAAACCTTTGCATTTTCATTTCACCGTGTCCTCCTTTCCCGTCATCCGCCATAGTGAAGCGAGTCAATTGGTTTTATCTTTGCCGCCTTATTGGCAGGATATAACCCGAAGACCACACCTATTATAAAGCAGAACACAATGGACACGACCACAACGGATGCATTCATTCCAAAGGTCAGACCCATGCTGGCCGTCACAATGGAGACGAGTTCCAGAATAAGCCAGGACAAAAAGATCCCGATTGAGCATCCAATCATACAGATCACCACCGCCTCGATCAGAAATTGCCGGAGAATCACACCGCGGGTGGCGCCGATCGCTTTGCGGATACCGATCTCACGGGTGCGCTCTGTTACCGTCACCAGCATAATATTCATGATGCCAATTCCGCCGACCAGCAGGGATATCGCCGCAATTCCGCCCAACAGATAGGTCAGTATCGTCGTAATACTGTTCAGGGTATCGCCCAGGATACTCTGGCTGGACACAGAAAATGCATCCTCATCCTCGTCAAACCGCTCCATCAGAAGTTCTGTGATCGCTGTCTCCGCTGTCGATATATCTTCCTCGTCCGCGGCGCTGACATAAAATTCCGTGATATCCGTACTCACAGAGGAAGAAAGCCGCAGCAGAGTTGTGTAGGGTATATATGCCACCATAGAACCGGAGCTGAACGCTACCGTGAGAGAACTGTCGCTGTCCTCCAATACGCCTATGATGGTAAACTTCATACCATCAATAGAAATTTCCTGTCCCACACAGTCCAGATACCCGACCAGATCCGTGGCCGTCGTCTCATTGATCACGCAGACATAGTTGTTATCATCCACATCCGTTGTCAGCAGAAAGCGGCCCAACAGGAGATTCAGTTCTTCCACATTATAATAGGATGGTGTTGTGCCGTAGACCGTGATGCTCTCACTGGTGGAACTGTATTTCGCGGTGGAGGATGTGGAAGCGCTGGGAGCAATCTCCCCCACGCCTTCTTCCTCAGACCACTCTGTCAGAGTCGAGAGTTTGATCGGATCGCCTTTGTCGTCGGAAACTGTAACTGTCAGCAAATCGCTTCCCAGATCGGAAACCATACTGGTGATCGAACCAGTAGCTCCGCTGACCAGGCTGACCAAAACCACCAGCGCCATAACGCCGATGATGATTCCAAGCATGGTCAGAAGCGCCCGCATCTTATTTCCCGACAGGGATTTTAACGCCATTTTCAGAGATTGTGTCATAATGTCACCTCCGATACCTTACCGTCCAGAATATGGATACTTCTGGATGCCTGTTTTGCCACATCATCGTCATGGGTAATCAGAACGATCGTGTTCCCCTGTTTATGTAAATCATGAAAAATCTCCATAATCTCATCGCTGGTCCTGGAATCTAAGTTTCCCGTCGGCTCATCCGCGAGAATCAGTGACGGTCTGGTCACGATCGCGCGCGCAATCGCCACACGCTGCTGTCCTCCGGAAAGCTCGGTGGGCAGATGCTTTGCCCGCTTCTCCAGCCCGACTCTTTCCATGGCTTCCTTTACCCGCTTTGTTCGTTCTGTGCGCTTCACACCCTGATAGATCAGGGGAAGCTCCACATTTTCCTCCGCGGTCAGCTTCGGAATCAGGTTAAAACTCTGAAACACAAATCCTATTTTTTCGTTGCGGATGTGAGCCAGCTCGTTTTCCGTGTAGTCTTCAATAGGAATATTATCCAGCAGATAAACGCCAGCATCCGCCGTATCCAGACAGCCGATGATATTCATCAACGTGGATTTGCCGCTTCCGGACGGCCCGATAATAGAGACGAACTCGCCCGGATAAATATGCATGCCGGCATGATCGAGCGCCCGGACCTCCTCATCTCCGACCAGATATACTTTTGAAATATTGTTCAGATCGATCATTGATAATTCCTTCCTCTTTAATTTCCGCCCGGCATGCTGCCGCCGCTCGGCATATTGCTCATATCCATATTGCTAAAGTCCATATCACCAAAATCCATATTGCCGAAATCCATGGCAGAGCTGTCATCCGAAGATTCCGTATAATACACGGTATCTCCCTCGGAAAGCCCATCCGTGATTTCCACATAGGAACTGTTAGAGAGACCGGTCGTTACCTCCACCATTCCGCTGTACTCACCGGTACTTTCATCATATTCCGTATAAACATAGGAGGATGAGCTGGTCTGATGAAGAGCATCCACCGGAATCAACAGAGCGTCGTCCACTCCCTCAATGGTAACGGCAACCGAAGCGGACATACCGGACAGCATATCTTCTGTCTTTGCAAGTGTGATCTCCGCGGAGTAAGTGGTAACGCCGGAACTGCTGGTCGCCACGGTACTGATACCTGTCACCGTTCCGGTGTAAGTATCCTCTCCGATGGAATCAATGCTGATCGTCGCCTCCTGTCCTTCTTCCAGAGAAAGGATATCCGACTCGTCTATACTGATTTCAATTGTCATATTCTCATCCAGAGAGATTTCCGCCACGGTGACAGACCCGGAGGAGGTGTCTGCTGTAGTATCCGAGACTGATGTTACATCCGTCGTCCCCGAAAAACTATATGCCGAGGAATCTGTCACTGCGGATTCCGTTGTCGAGGAAGAAGTATCCTCATTCAAGGATGCAATCGTTCCATCGGCAGTGGCGCAGATGCCGCCCTCCTTATAAATCCGGATCAGAGTATCCATCTGTTCTTCCGTGTCATCCCGTTCTTTTAAAATCGCGTCATAATTTGCCGACGTCTCCGTATCCGTCAGCTTGAGCAAAGTCGTTCCTGAGGACACTTTTTCGTTCTCCGACACACCGACGGACGACACGGTGCCGGCATATCCGGTGATCGCCATCTGGCTGTGTATATAAAGTGTTCCGATTCCGATCGTCGTCCCGCTGCTCGTGCTCACCGTAACGGTATCGCCATAGGAAGAACCGTTGTCCGTGATCAGGACCGTCGCTGTACCGCCACTGACGGCGTCTACCGTCCCGGTATATTCTGTGCCGTCACTGTCTGTCACGGTAACGGAATCATTTACGGTCAGGCTGTCTGTCTCCACATCCACAGCCATATAACCGTCCAGCGAGAGCAGCATCAGGGAGCCGCTGTCATACATGGCAGAGGCGACATCATCCCCGGAGGAAACCGCGATATACTTTACGCGGCCGGAAACACTTGCGGAAATCGTGCTGTCAACTTCATCTCCGGCTGCGTCCTCCAGTTCCTCATCCAGCTCATCCAAAGCTTCCTGAGTGTCAGACAAAGCGGTAAGCAGAGATGCATTCGTAACGGTAGCGATCAAGTCTCCCTCGCTCACTGTATCACCCTCTTCCACGTAGAAATCTACGATTTCCAGCGAATCCGGCACATCGATACTTTCCACATCTTCATCGGCCAGAGTACCGGAACCCGATACCGTCGTGCTGATGCTGCCGGTCGTCACTTCCGCGGATAACACCTCATCTTCAGACGAACTCACACTGTTCGAAACTCTGCCGCGCAGCACAATGACCGCGATAGCTATTACGACAATCACCACAGCGATCGCCACTACCAGAGTGATAATCAGCCTTCTTTTTTTCTTTTTCTTTGCCTGTTTATGCATTTCCACAAGATACTCATCACTTGTGGGGATGTCTTTGTTACTGCTCATTTTTATTCCTCCTTACTAAGAATCATGAGTTTTAAATCTTTTTGGATTAGTATAACGGATGGAGGTAAATTCAAAATTAACCGAATGCGAAATTTTTATGTACTCCGGATGCACGAGAGTTTACTATGAGTTTATGTTTCTGGTATAATATGATAATTACGATATTAATAAGGATGGAGGGATTCCGATATGTTCCAGATTCTTGTAGTAGAAGATGACAAAAATACCTCCCGTCTTATGACGGCTGTGTTAAAACGCGACGGCTACGAAGTATTTTGTGCGGCGGACGGCGAGGAAGCATTGAAGCTTATGGATACGCAGCATGTGGATCTGATCATACTCGATGTCATGATGCCGCGTATGGACGGGTATCAGTTTACGGAAGAACTCAGAAACGGCGGCGATACCACTCCGATTCTCATGGTGACGGCAAAGCGTCTGCCGGAAGAGCGGTGCAAAGGATTTCTGGTCGGAACTGACGACTATATGGTCAAGCCTGTGAATGAGGAAGAGATGCTGCTTCGCATCAAAGCGCTGCTCAGGCGTGCGCAGATCGCCAATGAACACAAACTGAAAATCGGAAAAGTGACGCTGGACTATGACAATCTGTCGATCTCGCGGGAAGGCGTCTCCCTCACAATTCCGCAAAAAGAATTTTACCTCTTATATAAGCTTCTGTCCTATCCTGACAAGATCTTTACACGACTGCAGCTGATGGACGAAATCTGGGGGATGGATTCAGAAACCGTTGACACCACAGTTAACGTTCATGTAAACCGGCTGCGGAAGAAATTTGACTCTTGGCCGGAATTTGAGATCATTGCGGTGCGTGGAATCGGTTACAAGGCGGTAGTACACCATGCGTAAAATAAAAGAAAAATTTAAGAATCTCGGAATGGCGTTGAAACTGGCATTTTTTGTTTTTGTCATCTATCTGGCGGCAATCGCTGTGGCATTTTTTCTTGTACTGCTTGTATCCAGGACAGGAATATTCAGCGAACCACTGGATTTCCGGATACCACTGTTTCAGTTTGCCGTTGTCAGCCTGATTGTCGGAACGATACTTTCCGCTGTCTTTGGCAGGATGCTGCTAAAACCGCTCCGCAAGGTTATGGACGCTGCGGATCGCATCGCGGACGGAGATTACAGCGTAAGAATTTCTCTGAAGGGCTCAAGTGAACTGACTGCGCTCGGTGAAAGATTCAACCACATGGCCAGAGAACTTGACAGCGTAGAAATGTTGCGACAGGATTTTGTCAACAATTTTTCGCACGAATTCAAGACTCCTATTGTCTCGATCCGGGGATTTGCAAAAATGCTGAAGCTGGAAGATATCTCGGAACAGGAACGGACAGAGTACCTTACTATCATTATCTCTGAGTCAGAACGACTGTCGGAGCTTGCCGTCAATGTCCTGGAGCTCTCAAAGCTTGAACAGCAGGCCATCTTAAGTGAACGGCAGCGCTTCAATCTGAGCGAACAGATCCGCCTCGCGATTATAATGATGGATCAGAAATGGGCCGACCGGAAGACAGAATATCAGCTGGAGGGCGAGGAGATATTTCTGGAAGGGAACCAGGATCTTCTCAAACAGGTATGGATCAATCTCCTGGACAATGCGGTCAAATTTTCACCCCTGCACGGCACTGTGCGAATTTTGATCCAGCAGGTAGGGAAAACTGTCTCCATCTCTGTAGCCAATCAGGGCGACGCCATACCACTGAATGCAGCGGCGCATATTTTTGATAAATTTTACCAGGGAGATACTTCCCACTCGACTAAGGGAAATGGTCTCGGACTTTCCATCGCCAAACAGGTTGTGAAACTGCATGGCGGCCAGATTTTTCTGAAAAGCTCTGACGGAGAGTGGACAGTCTTTGAAGTGATTTTGCCAAAGGCACAACTACCGGGATAGATATCGCTGTCATGTGTGATACACAGGTTGCCGAAAGTGAAAATCTTGAACTTTGCCGTTTTTAGAAGGAAGAATTAAGGTTATATCTGTCACATACAGAATTTTTAAACGATGAACTTAAATCCGGCAAAAAGTATATAGAACAAATCTGCAAATCCAGCTCTCAAAATTGGTAAATCGTTGGTAAATTATCTCTCAACCCCGAAAAAGTGTTGATTTTCAGGCTTCATCCGCCTCGGGGCATATCCTGCCATGGCATATAAAAAGTACTTTTATCATTTCAAGTCTCCTCATATATGAGCATTTTTTGCTCTAAAAGTATTGATTTTACTGTATTTCTTCGGGGTAAATAACCACCAATCAATTCTGAGCCCGCACCCTTCGAATCAGAAAATGATCCGGTTTTTTGTGGGATAAAGTGTGGTAAATCCAAACTCCATCCCACACCGGTTATTTTCATTCATCATCATCCGGCGCAGCGTCCATATCAGGCTCACCCTCATCCTCTTCCCCGTTATCCGTGTTCAGAGAAACAATCTCCGGCTGGCGTGTCAGCGGATAAAAACTATACGCCTTACCGTGCTACATTCATCTATAAAAAGAATATCGCATTCACAAGGACGGATTGAAACTTCATATACCATCCTGTTTCCCTTCCAGCCAAAAGCATAATCATTACTCAAACGCTCTGGATTTTTCCTGACAGAATAATCCGAAAATAAATAATGCGGACTGCCCATATAAACCAGTTTCATCATCGGATAATGCTTCTGCTGTTCCAGATGTATAGAACTGATCCATTGCCTCTTCTTCAGGAAGTTGAAACTTCTCTGCAATCATCCGGACTACTTCCGATATTAAGATTGATTTTATCATCGCATGTGCCATGACAGTATTCTTCCCCTGAATTATATGTGTTAAAATTTTTCTTTCTCAACTTTTCTTTGTATTATAACCTATTTCTTGTTGTAATCAATGTAGAAGTTGTAAATAATAAGCCTATTGTTACTGCTTCGTAACCGTAAAATCAATTGCAAATTTTTACGATTGATTTTACGACCGTTTTTGATTATTCAAACAGTTGTTCCTGTAATAACCAAGCCGCTCTACCATAATCCTCTTTCTAATGACATAGTAATCCTTTCCCGTTATCATTGGCGCTTCGATTTTTCATAAAAATGTGATCGTTCACCACCAAAATCCAAATAATTATGTGATTCCTGTTGTATTTTTCCCAGTCGCCGCGTATAATAAAAATGTGATTTTAGAACACCAAAACCTTAATAAAAATGTGATGGAGTGTATATATGGAACGATTTATTATAAACAAACTACTGGCTTGGAAGAATTCTCCCTATCGCAAGCCCTTGATCTTAAAAGGCGTTCGGCAGGTGGGCAAGACCTGGATTCTGAAAGAGTTTGGCCGCCGCTATTATGAAAACACCGCATATTTTAACTTCGACGAGAATGAGGAATACAAACAGTTTTTTGAAACGACCAAGGACGTAGACCGAATCCTGCAAAATCTGATGCTGGCCAGCGGCCAGAGGATTGTGTCGGAAAAAACGCTCATTATTTTTGACGAGGTACAGGACTGTCCTAAGGTTATCAACTCCATGAAGTATTTCTGCGAAAACGCGCCGCAGTATCACATTGCCTGCGCCGGTTCCCTGCTGGGCATTGCTCTGGCAAAACCATCTTCCTTCCCCGTGGGAAAGGTCAACTTCATGCAGATTGACCCGATGACCTTCACGGAATTCCTATTGGCAAACGGCGATGAAAACCTGGCAAAATATCTGGAAACGGTAAATACGATCGAACCGATACCCGATGCTTTTTTTAATCCACTATATGAAAAACTGAAGATGTATTATGTGACTGGCGGCATGCCGGAATCTGTAAAGATGTGGACAGAGGCGCGGGATGTTTCAGCGATGCAGGAAGCCCTGTCTGGAATTCTTGGAGCCTATGAACGTGATTTTGCGAAGCATCCCAATGTCAATGAATTTCCCAAGATTTCGATGGTCTGGAAATCCATCCCGTCCCAGCTGGCAAAAGAGAACAAAAAATTCATCTATAAGGTTATCAAGGAAGGAGCCAGAGCCCGTGAATATGAGGACGCCCTGCAATGGCTGGTAGACGCCCGTCTGGTACACAAGATCTACCGCAGCACTGCGCCCGGACTTCCTGTGTCCGCATACGACGATCTCTCTGCCTTTAAGATTTATCTGGTAGACGTAGGGCTGCTCCGCCGTCTGGCGCAGTTGGCGCCGACTGCCTTTGGCGAAGGCAACCGCCTGTTTACAGAGTTCAAAGGTGCATTAACGGAAAATTTTGTCCTTC
>JAJPZY010000114.1 GCA_021204085.1 Clostridiales bacterium
ATCATAGAAGACCTAACATTTAAACTTTTACAGACTTTTTTTCATACTCCCTTATCAAGAAGTTTTGAAAAAAGAAAAACACTAACAGGCAGAAATAAATTAAAAAAAACTTTCTCTAATCTCCTGTTCATTCTGCCGAGTCTGGCAGGGGTCAGCATCTTTGTGCTGATCCCTTTCGCAGACGTTATCCGGCGCTCTTTCATGAATGTAGCGGGTACAAATTTTGTCTTTTTTAAAAATTATCTCACCGTGCTGCAGAATTCCGCGTTTCGTCTGGCGTTTACGAACACGCTGAAATTCATGGGTATCTGCATCCCGATTTTACTGGTGTTTTCCTTGTTGATCGCGGTGTTTTTAAATGCCGGTATCCGCGGCGCAAATTATTTAAAGTCTGCCTATCTGGTGCCGATGGCGATCTCGGTCGCCTCGGTGGTTCTGATCTGGCGGCTGCTGTTCCACGAAAACGGTTATTTCAGCGGGCTGCTTCATCTCTTCGGACTTCCCGGGGCGGACTGGATGAACACGTCGTTTTCATTTTGGATTCTTGTGTTTTCCTATGTCTGGAAAAATCTCGGTTACAATATCGTTCTGTGGATGGCGGGGCTGACAGCCATTTCAAATAACTTATATGAAGCGGCGCGGGTGGACGGCGCCAACCGCCGGCAGTGTTTCTTCTGGATTACGCTGCCGAATCTGAAGTCCACTCTCTTTACGATCACGGTTCTGGCATTTTTAAATTCTTTTAAAGTTTTCCGTGAGGCGTATCTGGTCGGCGGAGACTATCCGAATGACAGTATGTATCTGCTTCAGCATCTGTTTAATAACTGGTATCGGGAGCTGGCGTTAGATAAGATGTCCGCAGCTTCGGTGATGGTGGCGGCAATCATACTGGTGCTGATCCTTGTGCTGCAGAGGACATGGGACAGGGAAACGTAGAATGTCTTATTATAATTTACGATGAAAGTCCAAGAAGAGGATAGGTGAGACAGGAAATCTCTGATTTCGGTAGTCGAACTTATGCAAAGCTGCCATAGGCGAACGTCGAGCTTAGCAGAGTCGTATATTATGAAAAAAATATGAACGAAATAACAGTGGCGGATGAAGAAAGGAGAACCGGGCTTTGAATAAGAGAATCAGAAAAACAATCTTTCTCATCCTTCTGTCGGTATTGGCATTTTTCATCTGTTTTCCCGTGATTTTTCTTGTCGTCGGCTCGCTGATGGGGAGCGATGCGCTGAGTCATATTCTGGGTGCGGTGCGCGGCACTTCGGAAGGATATGCCTCCTGGGCGCTGCTGCCGACCTGGCCGACACTCAAAGCATATGCGGAGCTTCTGCTGGATTCTCCGGAATTCTTTGTGATGTTCTGGAATTCCGTAAAAATGACGGCGCTGATTCTCGCCGGCCAGCTGCTCTGCGGCGTGCCGGCTGCCTGGGGATTTGCCCGGCTTAAGATTCCCGGTAAGAATGTGCTGTTTAACCTCTACATCATACTGATGCTGATGCCGTTTCAGGTGACGATGCTCTCGAATTATCTGACGCTGAACGCGATGCATCTGGTCAACACGCACTGGGCGGTGATTCTGCCTGCCGCGTTTTCAACATTTCCGGTATTTATCATGTATCATTTTTTCCGGAATATCCCGCAGGAGATTATCGAATCTGCGGAACTGGACGGTGCGAACAAGTTTCAGGTATTTCTTCGTATCGGCCTGCCGCTGGGGTCTTCCGGAATTGTCTCCGCGCTGGTCTTGAGTTTCCTGGACGCCTGGAATCTGATCGAGCAGCCGATGACGTTTTTAAAGGATAAATCGTTGTGGCCGCTGTCTCTTTATCTGCCGGATATCAGTATGGAGAATGCAGGGTTGGCTTTTGTCGCCTCGGTTATCACACTGATTCCGTCCTTGTTGGTGTTCCTGGCGGGGCAGAATTATCTGGAGCAGGGAATTGCGGCGTCCGCAGTGAAGGAGTAGGGTTACGCCGATAATTTGTGTGGGAAAATCTGAATTTGATTTCCAACGCAGACACACAGAAGTGTCTGCTTATGGAAACAAATCTCAGATTTTCATATACGGATAGAAAAGGCAATAGTATAAAAAAGGGATATATGATTTTCAGAATATAGTGAGTAAAGGTGAGGGGCTTTGACTATGAAATGGAAAAATTTAATGAACTTTGAACTGGATAAGGAGAAGAAGGCGTCGCTCCAGATCCGTGCGCTGCGGTGGCTGGCGGCGTTTCTGGTGCTGATGGTATTGCTGACGTTGCTGTCAAGAGCCGCAGATTCCGTAACCATTGCGAAAGTGAGGACGATCAGCGTCAGCGGCGGAACCCTGACGCATGAGATCTCGGCAGACGGTTCCATTTCGGCCAACCGCGAGGTCTCGGTTTCCGTCGCAGCCGGGGTGAAGATTGCTTCTGTGGAGGCAGCGGCGGGGACAAGCGTGAAGGAGGGAGATGTTCTTCTATACCTGGATACCGATGATCTGAAGGAGAAGCTGGAGACAGCGGAGGAAGAACTGGAGATTCTGGAGGCAGCGGCGTCGGACAAGGCGGCCAATGAGGCAATCGTCGCCTCCGGTGAGCAGAAAACCCTGAGCCGGGCGCAGGAGGATTACAATGCGGCTGTTTCCGATGCGGACGAAGCGGTGACGGATGCGAAGGAAGCGATGAACGAGGCGCTTGCCGAGTATAATTCTTATAAGAACAGCGGCGCGGACAGCAGCACGGATTCTACGGTCCTGGATTCCCTTACCAAAACCGTGAGTGAGAAGCAGGCAGCCTATGATACTGCGGAGGCAGAACTGGAAAATCTGAACAGTGAAATAGAGTACAGGATCAATCAGGAGATCAGTGAGCAGGGTGCAAAGACCGATGCGGAGAAGAAAGCGATCCGAACTTCTGTGGAAAAAGAGTATTCCTCAAAACTGAAAGCTGCCCAAAAATCGGCAGATACCGCGAAAATCGATCTGGAAGAGGCAGAGGCCGCCCTTTTAGAATATGAAACGGAAGCCGGTGAGAGCAGTCAGGCCTCCTATGACGAACAGCTGCAGGCTTTATATGACGCGTATCTTGCGGCAAAGGACGCTTATAACGAAGCGCTGAAATCCAGGGAGGAGTCCGTAAAATCCGCAAAGCGCGCGCTGGAAGACGCGTCTGAGTCGACGGAGACCGTCGATACTGCCGGAGACCTGACAGCCGCCAATACGCTGGAAGACAAGGAGGAAGAGGTGGACACGCTGAAAGCCTTAAATGAATTGGGCGGGGAAGTCACTGCCCCGATGGACGGGCTGGTGGTCAGCGTACCCGTATCGGCGGGGGAGACGACATCTGATGAAACGTCCATCCGTATCGCGGATCAAAGCGCGGGATATAAATTTAGCGTTTCACTGGAAAAGGATTCGGCAAAATACCTTTCGGCAGGAGATGAACTTACGCTGGATATCGGAAATGACACGACCGTGTCGGGGCTGACCATCGACAGCATTGAGGTTTCCGCGGAGGACAGCAGCACCTATAATCTCACGGTTTTCATTCCTGCCAAGGTGACAGGGCTGAGCAGCTTTGCCTCGATGTCCATTGAAAAAACCACAAAAAAGTATGATTGTGTTGTGCCGCTTGGTGCTCTGCACAGCGACGGGGACGAGTATTATGTCTATGTGCTCACGGAATCGGATACGGTGCTCGGCACGCAGACGACAGTGACGAAAGCAGAAGTGGAGATTCTGGATAAGAACAGTGATTCTGCAGCCATTGAAGGCGCCGTCGGCTGGGGGCAGGACATCGTCCTGACTTCCACAAAAGCCCTGCGTTCCGGAGACCGGGTACGGCTGGAGGGCGAATCATGAAGCGCGGGATTCTTCATTTAGGAAAATATGTTTTGCTGCTTCTGTTTCTCCTTTGCTTCGGCTATATTCTTTCTGTGAGTTCAAAGATCGGCGGATACCAGGCGCCGGTGATTTATTACATGGACGGAGCATCTTTTTCCGCAGATACGGTCAATAGCATGCGGGAAGAAGCGGAATCCGGCGAAGAAATCTCGTGGACAGCGGTCCGGACATTGGAGAGCCAGAGCTTTTCCAATGAAACGTTACACCGGGAAGCAACCGGAACCCTGCTGCTTCTTGACGGGAACTCTTCCAATCTGGTAGCTGCTTCCGCTGAACTGATGGCGGATGACCGGACCGGCTGTATTCTGAGCACAGAGGCTGCATGGGAACTGTTTGGAGAAACGGAGATTTCCGGCGGCGAGATTATCTGTAATCAAATGTCCTATGAAGTACGGTGCGTTTACGAGGACAGTGAGGTGGTCATTCTCCTTTCTGCCGAAAGCTATTCTGCTGAAACTGATGCGGCGGGGGATTTAAGCAGCAATGACCTTTCGGAATTATCGGATGGGAGCGGTCGGACAGGAGCTGCGGACGCAGAGGAAGCGGAATTTGATAAAATTGTTGCGGTGCCGGGCGCATCACTTAACGACGCGCAGCGCAGTGAAGCCATCGAAACATTTGAAACAAAATATCCGGTTGGAGAGGATAAGACCGACTGCATGATTTATCAGAGACTTAGCAGTGCGTTTGTTCTGCTGATTCCCGCGCTGGTACTGATCTGCGTTATTTTTTCCGGAGCCGCAAAGCTGATAAAAAACCGCCGTAAAATCATACAGGGAATCATCGGCTGCGCAGTACTGGCTGTGCTGATTGCGCTGTATTTCATCCTTTTTCAGATTCGGCCTTCCATCCCGGCAGATCTGATCCCGAATACCTGGTCAGACTTTGATTTCTGGAAGGATAAACTGGCAGGTTTTGCCGTGAGTATCCGGCATTTACTGTATGCTGATAAGAGCGAAATTGAACTGAAGTTTTTTCAGCCGCTGGTCCGCATGAGCGCGGCTGCCGGAATCGGAGTCATTCTTTTTATACTGACACTGCTGGGGTTTCGGGCGGATGAAGGAAAAGCGATTGCGGACCTTCGCGGTCTCATGATCTCTTTGATATGCACATGCATCACGGAGTTTATCGTTCTCTTTCTGCTTCACAGATGGGGAATTTCTCCGGACGAATCGCGTATGCTGATTTATCTATGGCCGTATTTTCTGGTGAGCAGGTATGCGATAAAACTGATGTGTCCTTAGAAAATTAAAAATTTCCGCAGGTAGTCAATGATGTTTTTGGCAGTACCTGCGGAATTTTCTCTGCTTTGTATTTTATGATGTGCTTTATATTTTCTGTTTACTTGTATTCTGCTCTGTGTTTCGTATTCTATATTGTGCTTTATATTCCACACAGTGCTTTGAATTGCAAATAGTCTGAAAGCGTATTACTCGATTTTCCGATTAATATACTCAGTCTTATATTTCGAATAAATAATCTTCTGGCTGTTGTAAAGCCCGTAGTACCCGGACATCATGTAGCTGAGCGCGATGGCGATCAGATAGTAGGGCATCCCCTCAAACCCGAAAAGTTCAAAACAGATCAGCAGCGCGGTGATCGGGCTGTTGGTAACCCCGCAGAACACGGCGCCCATTCCGACGGCCGCGCAGAGCGCCGGAGAGAGGCCGATCAGGTTTCCGAAGAGGCAGCCGAAGGTCGCGCCGATAAAAAAGGTGGGGACGATCTCGCCGCCTTTGTAACCCGCGCCGAGGGTAGCGGCGGTAAAAATCATTTTCAGAAGAAATGCCAGCGGGAAAACGGTTCCGGTGGCGATGCAGGACTCGATGGTACTCATCCCTGTACCGTTGTATGTCTGGTCGCCGACGATCAGGGTCAGGGCGATGACAATGCAGCCGCCTGCTGCAGCACGGAGATATGCGTTTTTAAACACGCGTTTGTACAGATGGTCCGCACCGTGAAGAATCACGCAGAAGAGGATGCTGACAAAAGCGCAGAGGATCGCCAGTATGCCGATCAGTACTGCTGTCTTTATACTGAATGCAGGCAGAACCCCGAGGTCAAAGCTCTCCGGCATCGCACCGCATTTTACCGCGAGCCCATGGGCAATCAGTGAGGCGATGACACAGGGAACCAGCGCAGAGTAGTGCATGATGCCGACGCTGACCACCTCCATGGAAAAGACGGCGGCTGCCAGCGGAGTCCCGAAAAGCGCGGAGAAAGCGGCGCTCATCCCGCACATAATCATAATGTGCTGGTCTTTGTCGTCAAAGCGGAAAAGTTTCCCCAGCGCGTTTCCGATGCTGCCTCCGAGCTGGAGCGCAGCGCCCTCCCGTCCGGCGGAACCTTCGAAAAGGTGGGTGACCAGGGTGGAAATAAAGATCAGCGGCGCCATCCGGAGCGGAATCTTGTCGTTGGAGTGTATCGCAGACAGGACCAGGTTGGTGCCGGTGTCTTTTTCGTCATGAAGAATATGATAGAGGGCCACGATACCCAGCCCGCCTGCCGGAAGCAGGAAGATCAGCCACGGGTGAGCCAGGCGGCAGGAAGTCACAAAATTCATACAGAAGTAGAATGCGATACCCACGAATCCGACGATCACGCCGGAGAGAACCGCGAAAATAATCCATTTTGCGGACATTTTTATCTGGTACAGATAATTGCGGATAAAATTTTTAAATGATTTGATCATTGTATTTTCTGACTGCGTCAGATGGCAGTGTTCCTTTCCCGGTACTTTTTTAAGAGCGCGAATTGTTCTCTTTCTTCATTGCAAGAATATAAATTATGCGTTATACTGATAATAATATGTTGATTTAGAAAAAGCAAGTACCGATGACAGAGGGATGTTATGCGACGAAAGATACAGGAGATAATCCGTGGAAATTTTGACTATGACCGGCCGTCTATGAAACTGGCGGAGGATGCGCTGGATTTTTCCGTTACGGAGAATGAGACATACAGCGGTGCCTTTCATCTGATCAGCTCCTCGGAGGAGCCGATTCGCGGTATCGTTACCTGTGAACATCCGAATGTAGAGATTCTTACACCGGAGTTTGATGCAGCAGAGGCGGAGATTCGTTTTGAATTTTCCGGAGAACAGGTGACGGAGAGGGAGACGGAAAAAGGAATCTTTGTCGTCACCAGCAGTTCCGGCGAATATCTGTTTCCCTTTTTCGCCCGGATCAGCCGCCATTATATCCCTTCCTCCATCGGAAAGATTAAGACGCTCAATGACTTTACGAATCTGTGCAAGTTAAACTGGCAGGAAGCGCTGACGGTGTTTTCTTCCCGCTATTTCTGTAATATTTTTCATGAGGATGCGGAGTATGAGTCGCTCCTCTATCATTCTCTTACCCGCCAGAGGCACGGCTCCCATGAGCTGGAGGAGTTCTTGATCGCGGCCGGCAAAAAACAGCGCAGTCAGTTTTCCGTGGATAAGCCGAAGCGGACATATTTTGTTCGGGATAAGGCGGTCCAGGCTGCGGTTGACGTGATGAAATCCGAGTGGGGATACTGCGACATCCGGATTTCCTGCGAAGAACCGTTTGTCCTGCTGGGCAAAAACCGTATCCGAATGGAGGATTTTGTGGGAAAACATGCGGAGTTTGACTTCCAGCTTGACCCGCATCGGATGCACGGCGGGAAGAATTATGCGGAGATCATTCTGGATGACGGGTTTGGCTCGGAGCGGATGGTTCTTACCTGCATCTTAAAGAGCAGGCAGCCGGAGCAGATGAAGCTTTCCTTTGTCTCTGAGGATGACCTGGAGGACCACTCTTATTCCTGGAAAAAGCGAAGATGCTATTATCTTCTTGAAAAGAGCTTCCTTTCTTACAACCTGCAGAAGAAATCAGAAAATGACTGGATAAAAGAATCCATCCAGATCATTCAGAAGGCGGAGGAAGGGCAGATCCAGAGCCGATGGCTGAACATGTTTCTGGCATATCTCTACTGGAAGGCGGATGACAGGGAACACCTGACGGAGTGTATTCTTTCCGTTCCCCGCAATACAAAAACCGCCCGCACACCGCTGGGCGCCATGTATCAGTTCCTTCTTGTTTTAAGTGACCCGGAGACAGACCGGGAGGAGGCGTATGCGAGGATCCGCATGATTTACGCGAGGTACCGCAGCCATCCCATCCTTACCTGGATCGTCCTGCAGATGGACGAGTCGCTGGCGCGCAATCCGCAGCGGAAGTACCAGTGGATCCGCGAGTATATGATGGAATACAGCATGAGCCCCATTTTTTATCTGGAGGCGGCCCGGATCTTGCAGCTGTATCCGGAGATCTTAAACAGCCAGGATGATTTTGACTTCCATCTGATCTGCTGGATGTCCAAAAAGAATCTGATCACGAAAGAGCTGGCGCTTCGCATTCAGGGAATGACGCAGGCGCAACGAAGCTTTTCAAAGAATTATTTCCGGGTTTTCTGCAAATGTTATAAAAAATTAAACGACGACAGCTTTGTCCGGACAATCTGTGTCTATCTTATTAACACCAGCCGCTACGGAGAGACATATTTTCCGTGGTTTAAGCGCGGGGTGGAGCAGCATCTGAAGATCGCAGGCCTGTATGAAGCGTACATGCTCTCCTGGAGCCGCTCCATGGGCGAGCTCCCGCAGGAAGTCGTCCGGTATTTTTCCATGAACAGTTCGCTTCCGGCGCGCAAAAAGGCGATGCTTTTTGCTTATATCGTCCGCAATAAGAACCGCCTGCAGAGAGACTGGCCGTCTTACATGGTCATGGTGAAAAATTTTGCCTTAAGTGAACTTAAGAAGGACAGTATGAACGACGACCTGGCGATCATTTATGAAGAATTGCGCCGGATGATGACGGTGAAGGAATGGGATCAGGTCAAGCGCGACGCGGAAAACTGCTACAAAGTGTATATCGGGGATAACCGCTTTTTCGCGGTGCAGGTATGTCAGGGGACTGCCGATGCGGAGACTCGGCGGACGGTGATATCGGGGAACAGCACCTATATCTACCTTCGAAAGCGCCCTTACGTAATTCTATATGAAGCGCCGGACGGACGGCTGTATGCGGCGGCTGACGGCTGCAGGGTCAGTAAAGTACTGCCAGGGAACAGCCTGTACGGTCCGGACGGAGGCGCCGGAACTGACAGAGAGAGGGATTCTTCTCGGAGGTCTCCTCAAACAGAGGCGGAGCGCCTGGCGCGGATGGAAGGTCCGATTGACGACATGGCAGACCTTCTGCTGAAAGCGGAGGAGAAAGAACTTCCGGTCATCCCCGCGGCGCAGCAGTTGATGATTCGTATGCTTTTTACCGGATATCTGGGAGAAAAGCATGAAGAAGTCTTTCGGATTCTGAAAGACGATCCGGAGTCGGAAGAGCTGCTTTTGGCTTACGTCAGCGTGATCAGCCGCAGCTTTATGCTGAGCGACTACCCGCTGTCCGGTTCCGTCTACCATTTTCTCGGAGACCGCCTGAAGCAGAAAAAGAGACTGAATGAGTATTGCACAGCGGCTTTCTTGAGAATGCATCTGCGGTACAATGAGAAAAAGTACGATGCATGCGCGGAGCAGATCTTAAAAGCGTACCTTTTTAACGGCATTTATTTTCCGTTTTATTCGGAATTATCGAAAGGCTATCGGCGCAGATATCTTCTGACCGGTATTTCCGTGATCTCCTGGCAGGAGCGGGAGGGTCAGACGTTTTATCTGGAGTTTTCCGACGGAACCCGGGAATCTTTGCGGGAAGTGCTGCCGGGGTGGTATACCTATCCGGTCTGTGTCCTGCCCGGTGAGATCTGTGAATATTCTATTGTGGATGTTCAGGGGCAGCTGCGGGTCAGGGAGAGTATCCGGGGAAGCGACATCAATGAGTCGGCGGCGGATACGCGCTACGGGCAGTTAGGAACGGTGGAAAGTGACCGGACAGATACAAAAGCACAGTATGCATACGCAAAGATGTGCGATATGGTCAATGCATTATTTGCACCGATTAAGGAGTAGAAAGTGGCACTGAAGAAAAAGTTGTTTATCGGAATTGATCTGAATCAGGAAAAAGCGATGATCACGTTCTTCCACGAGGGAATGAAGGAAATGGAAACTATCTCCACCATTCAGGGAGAGGATCACTGCCAGATTCCGACTGCGGTCTTCTGCACCGGTCAGGGAAATTATTTCTACGGCGATGAAGCCCGCAAGCGCCAGAATCGGCCGGACGGGACATTTTTTGAGGATCTGTACATACAATCCCTGGATCCGGAGCATGTGGGTCACCGGAATATGCTGGTGCAGTTTCTCCGGCGATTGTTAAAATTCGGGGAAAAGTATCAGGATAAAGATCTGGAGCCTTATTTATCCGTGACCGTCCCGGAACTGACAAATGAGACCGTCGCTCTGTTTGACTTTGTCAGAAATGAGCTTGAGTTCCGGCCGGAGAATTTCCAGCTGATGGACAATACGGAAAGTTTCTTCGCCTATGCGTATCATCAGGAAGCTACCATCCGCATTCATGATATCGCCCTCTTTGATTTCAAACGGGATCAGATGATGGCCACAGTGCTTCATTCTGACGGTTACGGGAATGTAAAGCGGGTGTCGGCTTCGAAGAAAGTCTGGACGGTTCCGGATTTCATCCTTGAAAACGAGGAGGCAAAGGATAAATTTTTCTCAGATATCATTCGGGAAATCTTTTCCAAACGGATTATCTCCGGCGTTTACTTTATCGGCGACGGATTTGACGGAGAGTGGATGCAGGAATCTCTGCGGATGATCGGCCCTCATAAGCGGGTGTTTAAAGGGAAAAATCTTTATACCATGGGCGCCTGCTATGCCGGTTACCGGAATATTGTCACTGAGGGATGGAATTATTATTACGACAGCGAATATAAGCTGCAGGGAGAGCTTTCCCTGAAGGTGATGCATGGAAAAGAACCCTGTTTCCTGCGCCTGACACGGCTGGGGGAGAACTGGTTTACGCCCACGGAAGCATATTTTTTCCTTTATGACGGGGATCCGACGCTGGAAGTCTGGGTGCGTGTCCGCCATAAAGTGGGGGCTAAGATCACTTCTTTTACACTGGATTATCTGCCGGACCGGCCGCCGAGAAGCATCCGGCTGGGCGTGCAGGCAGTCCCGGTCAGCGGAAGCGAGGTTATGCTGCGCGTCTGGGACGACGGGTTTGGAGAGCTCTTCGAGAGTTCCGGAAAACAGTGGGAGTTTTCCGTGGCGCTGGGTGAGTGAACAAGATGTTTTCTTTATAATGAGAGTAAGTGAATAAAATATCTCATGCTTCAGGCGAACAGAGAATTGCGGTCATGAGTGACAGATTCATGATATGATATTTATAAGAGATAGAAAAAGAGGGTATGCGCATGCTGCGACTGCTGGAATACCAGAAGACGGATCATCCGTTTTACAATGAAAATATGGCGGTTCACCTTTATTCGATAGAGGAACTCTGTTATTTTATGGAGGCAAATACTTATCTGATTGACCCCTCCTGGGTGAATGAAGAGCTTTTTACCTGGCTGGAGCGTGAATTCGGAGAAGAAAAGCTTGCGGCGGATCTGAGAGTGACTCTGCGGACGAAAAAAGATGTGTTTGCGTGTGCGGAGCTGATCTTTGACGCTTCAGGGCTCTACGCACAGCAGGACCTGGTACAGGTGATGGGACTGTTGGATCAGATGCGCGGCCGTACAAAGATGGAGCGGCGGAAGATGAGCGGCGACCTATTTCTCGAGGCGGGGAAATACCGGCAGGCGGCCTACACCTATCTGGAGCTTCTGGAAGACTGTTATGCGATACAGATGACGGAAGAGCTGAGAGGGAACATCTATCATAACCTCGGCGTAGTATATGCAAAGATGTTTCTCTTCCCGGAGGCAACCAGGCTGTTTGCAAAGGCGTATGCGCTGCATGGTCGGCAGGAAAGCAAGGACGCCTATCTCTATGCGATGAATTTTATGAATGATTCCGATGAGACCGACGATCAGGCGGTAGACCTGAATTTTTCAATTATGCGGGATGCGCTGGCGCATCTTTCGGAGACGGAAGAGCGGCAGGAGTATATGATCGAGCGGAAAGCGGCGTCTGCGGCGGCATCGGCGTTTGACTGGAAATCCGCGCAGGAAAAGCTGATCGGAAGGTGGACGGAAGAATATAAGGAAATGCTGTGAGAAAACAAGCGAAATAAAGTGTCGCCCTGCGACACTTCGCGCGCGAGCGGTTGCGCAGCAAAAACT
>JAJPZY010000044.1 GCA_021204085.1 Clostridiales bacterium
AGGTTTTGAGCCTTGGCTTAGCACTACTTTTTTAATTCAACTCCCAAAGTCAGGTAGTATAATTGATTCCACTTAAGATTGCAAGCTTTTTTTGGCTTTTCCGATTATTTTTTGTATTTTTTTCAGTACAATGCGGTTATATTATTTCCCGAAGAAAAAACAGCAAAAGAGAGCTTCCCCAGGGCCGGATAACAGTCTACCCCGGAGACACTCTCTTCCTTATATAATATGTTTTATGATACGCTCTTCTGCCATGACGGCATTAAAATCGAATCAACTTCTTTTCCGTTTATTCGGCGGCGCTGTCCTCTGCAGTTTCATCCTCCGTCGTTGTTTCGGTGCTGTCAATGGTAAGATAGATATATTCTTCTTCATCACCCGGATTCTGGAGAACCATCCCCGTCGTGTTTCCGTCATCATCCAGCACATTCATCACATACCAGCAGGTGGACGTCCCCTCCTGAACATTATTTAAAAGTACACAGAGGTAATATCTGCCGTCCTCGTCTTCCTCTGTCTGATAAAAATCAATCGAGTAAACATATACATTCAGATCGTCACTCTCATCGAGATAGGCAACTCCCACCGTATCTCCGCCGAAAGCCCAGGCCGATCCGTCATTTTCACAGGTATAATATCCGTAGATTGCCGAAGTTCCCTCTGCCAGCTCCAGCACGGAAATCTCCGTCCCGTCTTCCAGCGCCAGAACCTGCCAGTCCGCTTCACTTTCTTCGCTTTCCGCACTGGTTTCAGCATCCTCCGTGTCAGCCGCCTCCTCGGTGCTGTCCCCGCTCTCCGCAGCTTCTGCCTCTGCACTGCTGCTTTCATCCGCCGTACCGGATGATCCTCCCGCAGTATCCGTGCCGCAGGACGTCAGCACCAGCCCGGAAGATAAGCAGAGACACAGCATCAGTCCCAGGCAAACCTTTCTCTTCATCTTTTCTATCCGCCTTTCCGCCTCTTCTTTTTTGAGACCCCGACAGCACACGCCGCCGGGGCCTCTTTTGTCCGGCACGACAGCCGGATCAATTACACTCTGTCATTCGAACAGGATTACTGCATCCTTCTCTTTCTGTACGCTGCAACACCGGAAGCCAGTGCAGCTGCCGCAACAACGATCCATACCCAAACCGCGTTGGTATCGCCGGTCTTCGCGGTGCTCGTGCTGCTTGTGCTGCTGGTTGTAGTTGTGGTTGTGTCATCATCAGAAGATGTTGTCGCTGCATCATCAGAAGAATCATCTGAACCGCTTACAGTTGTGCTGTCATCCGTGCTGGCCGGGAAGGTTGTAAATCCATAGGTACCCTCGCCATACTCAACACCGTCCACAGTCAGAGTTACGCCCTCTGCAACAACAACTTTTGCTTCGGTGGAAACGCTCAGGCTGGAAACCACGGAAGTACCATCCACATACCAAACTGCGTCATCCGTCAGTGTCACATTGATATCATTGCCGCCGTTGTAGTTCACAAGGTTCGCCACCTGGCCGATGCTGTAGTACTCGGTCATATCAAAAGAGGTGTTCTGCTCTGCAAGAATCTCTGCCGCATCCTCTTCGGAATCATAAGCGTCGCCGCCGTTCGCTTTTACAATCTGGGAACCGTCATAGGTTACATGGATTGCAGCGGTAGAAGCAACCGCACCCGTCAGGGTAGCGCCCGCACCCAGAGTCAGGTTCAGAGTGGAAGCATCCAGAGATCCCATCGTGCTGTTGTCAGAACCGGAAGCATTGTACACATTTCCTTCATAATCGCCATTCGTGAAGGTGAAGTTCTGCTCGGAACCGTCATTTGACGCTTCCTCAGTATTGAAGCCTTCATACTCGGAATGTGAGCTGCGGAAGTTCATGAATGCGCCATTATAGTTATCCTCATCATCCGTGGACATCATGCCGCCGTTCGTCGCGTCGTCATTGTCCATCACCTGGATCAGGACACCGCCGTTGCTGATTACCGCATCATCAATTGTAGCATCCAGGCTCTCACCGGAGGAACCGGACTTCACCAGGAAGGTAGCATAACCGGAGTTCACGATCGTGCCTTCTTCGATGGTAATATAGTTCGGGCTCTGATGAACCATGAAACCGAAGGTATCGGAGTTAATCTCTGTAACTTTGGTCTCAGTCGCAGTGTACTCAATATCGTTCTCGCCTGTTGCGCTGGATAACGTATAAGTCTCGCCCGCCTCAATGCTGGTGTATGTCGCCGTACCGCCGGTAAAGATGGAAGCGTAAGTACCTACGTTCACTTCTGCGCCCGCGAAAGTCTCAACCGCGCTGCCGATCACATAGGTGCCGTAACCGGAACCATAGTTTGTCGTGTACGGGTTGTCATTGGTTACATAAATCTCACTTGCAGTCCCGTCGGAATGTGTCGTCTCCTGAAGCGGAGCCGCTGCAGACTCGTCCGCATTGTTCAATGTCAGGGAAGTATCATAAATGTTCAGATACATGTTGCTGCCGGAGTCGGTGGAAAGTACCGCCCATGCGCCGGCCTGTGTATCAGAATCTGTCACGTTCATGGTGGAATCATTACCCATCAGGTTCGTGCAGCGGGAGGTTCCCATGATACCCAGGATCCACGGAGGAGCTACCATCACTGCCTGATCCGGTGTATTCATATAATCGCCGTAGAGCGTGCCGCCGTTGCTGATCATCGTAGAATTATCAATGGTTACGGTTGCTCCGCTGTCCGCAAATACCGGCATCGTCGCCACACCGGTGGTCTCGATATAGGAATCAGAAATTGTTACCACGGAATCTCCGTAAACCGCAATTGCAGATCCATTACCGGAGAAGTCGCAGGTATCGGTGCCGTCTGCGTCAGTATTCAATATGATATAAGCGCCGGTGATCTCATAATCGCTGTCGATGATGATGATGCCGTTGTGGCCGGACTCACTGTCAGTGATCTCAATGCCGTCAGCCGCGGATCCGTTGTAAGTGCCTGCGCTGATCAGCTCAGTATTGGAATAGTAAGCATCTACCATATTGCCGTTAACGATCAGAGCCGCGATGTACTGGTAATCTTCTTCTCCGCCGCTGCTCCAGGAACCAATCACGCTTTCATATACCACATAGGCAGATGTGTTCTTTGTATAGCCATCGGCTGTGATCACGCCATTTGTGTACACTACATCACCAACTGTCAGAGTAACGCCATCCGGAATAACAACCTGTGCATTGCCGGTTACAGTCAGGCTTTCGATCACGGAAGTTCCGTCCACGTTCCAGACTGCGTTATCGGTCAATGTTACGTTAATGTCGTTACCGCCGTTATAGTTTACAAGGTTAGCCACCTGGCCGATGCTGTAGTACTCGGTCGCATCAAAGGATGTATTCTGCTCCGCAAGAACTTCTGCCGCATCCTCTACGGAATCATAAGCGTCGCCGCCGTTCGCTTTCACAATCTGGGAACCGTCATAGGTTACATGGATTGCAGCGGTAGAAGCAACCGCGCCCGTCAGGGTAGCGCCTGTGCCCAGAGTCAGGTTCAGAGTAGAAGCATCCAGAGAACCCATTGTGCTGTTGTCAGAACCGGAAGCATTGTAAACGTTTCCTTCATAATCGCCGTTGGTGAATGTGAAGTTCTGCTCGGAACCGCCGTTTGCTGCCTCTTCTGTATTGAAGCCTTCATTCTCCGTATGTACGGTGCGGAAGTTCATGCCGCTGCCGTTGTAGTTCTGCTCATCATCAGTGGTCATCATGCCGCCGTTGGTTGCGTCGTCATTGTCCATCACCTGGATCAGAACACCGCCGTTGCTGATTACCGCATCGTCAATTGTAGCATCAACGCTCTCATTAGAGGAACCGGACTTCACCAGGAAGGTAGCATAACCGGAATTCACGATTGTGCCTTCTTCGATGGTAATATAGTTCGGGCTCTGATGAACCATGAAACCGAAGGTATCGGAATTGATCTCAGTGACTTTGGTCTCAGTCGCAGTGTACTCAACATCATTCCCACTGGCACTTTCCAGTGTGTACGTTGTACCCGCCGCAATACTGGTATAGGTCGCCCTACCGCCGGTGAAGATGGAAGCATAAGTTCCTACGTTCACTGTAGCACCTGCAAAGGTCTCAACCGCCGAACCGATCACATAGGTGCCGTAACCGGAACCATAGTTTGTCGTATACGGGTTATCTCTGGTAGTGTACAGCTGACTTGCAGACCCATCAGAACGCGTCGTCTCCTGAAGCGGAGCTGCCGCAGACTCATTCGCATTATTCAGTGTCAGAGAGGTATCATAAATGTTCAGATACATGTTGCTGCCGGAGTCGGTGGAAAGTACCGCCCATGCGCCGGCTTCTGTAACAGAATCTGTCACGTTCATAGTGGAATCATTGCCCATCAGGTTCGTGCAGCGAGAAGTTCCCATGATACCCAAGATCCACGGAGGAGCGACCATCAATGCCTGATCCGGTGTGTTCATGTAATCGCCATAGAGGGTGCCGCCGTTACTGATTAGCGTGGAATCATCAATCGTTACGGTTGATCCGCTGTCTGCAAAGATCGGCATTGTAGCTACTCCGGTGGTCTCAATCGTAGAGTCGGAAATCGTCACCACGGAATCTCCATATACCGCGATAGCGGTACCTCTTCCGGAGAAATCGCAGGTATCGGTGCCGTCCGCATCAGTGTCAAGAGTAATGCTGGCATTATCAATACTGTAAGTACCAACATTGTAAAGGATAATGCCGTTGTCACCGGATGTCGTATCATTAATTACAACATCTGTCGCACTGTCCGCATCATAGGTGCCGCTCTCAACCAGGTCGGGATTGGAATAAGTCGTGTAATCATCTTCATACACAAAAATTCCTGCGGTATACTCATAATCCTCGTCTCCGCCGCTGCTCCAGGAGCCGAGCACACCCGAGTAGGTATTCAGCCCAGTACTTTCCTCCGTGCTCTCTTCCTCGGTTCCATCCTCAGAATCCGCCATTGCAGAAACCTCTGCATCAGCCTCCTCTTCTGTCTCCCCGGCATCTTCCGCCGCTGCAGCTTCCTCCGCGCCTTCTTCCGCCTCAGCGTCATCAGACTCCGTCTCTGCTGCCTCAGCTGCTTCTGTCTCTTCCGTTGTTTCAGCTGCTTCCGCTTCCTCAACATCCGCAGATGCTTCTTCTGATGTTTCCTCATCAGCAGTAAGCGTCTCGGTGTCTTCTGCCGCGGCCTCAACCGAAGTGGAGTCGTCCGTTATCTCCGCTGCGTAGGATGCCAGGCTCATAGAAGCTGTCATCGTTACAACAACGCATAACGACAGAAGTTTTTTCATTCTTCTCTTCATACAATTCTCCTTTCTTAATATTTTTTGACATAATTTATGCCTTCTATCATTTTAACAATTCACCAATTTACATCACACTAAGTTTTTTGTGAAAAAAGTACGGTTTTTTGCGAAAATTCACATTTTTGTCATAAATAGTTCATATTTTATCAAACATTTCGGCAAAAATTACCATTTTTACAAACAAATCAGGAGGCCTCAACGGCCTCCTGCACAAAATCCACTCTCAATTTCCTGTTAATTTGCAAAATCAGATCGGTTTCAAACGCAGCATCAGTCATCGCTGCTGACTCCGTCAATCAGATCTCTCAGAGCATCCAGATTTCCCATAAAATCTGTCACACTGAAATCATCCAGCACACCGGTATCCTCAATCTCTGCCGCAGACATCCACTGATCAATCATCTCCTGATAAGCATCATCAATACACTGTTCCGCCACCGTATAGGAGTCCGAGAACTCAGACTCCGCCGTCACGGTGTCGCGGATGATCACATAGTAGCCGTCCTCTGTCTTTCCGGTTATCCCGATTTCTCCCTCATCCAAAGACTCCAGAAGCGTTTCAAAGTCTTCCAGAACAGTATCGGAGCTGTCATAGACAAGCTCCCCCGTTGTATTGCCATCCGGGTTGTCCGCGGCATACGCGATAATGGCTTCATCCAGCTCTTCGCCGGAGAGCGCGGTCAGATCCTCATAACAGGCTTCCGCCTGGTCCAGATACTCTGCTTTTTCCTCATCGGTCAGATCTTCAAAATCGGAAGTATCTCCAAACAAAAGATAGCGGCAGGCGCGAACCTCCTGTTCCTCAATATACTCCTCAATATCTGCCTCTGTAATCTCATACTCTCCGCCCTCGCTGAAAAGTACATTCTCATACTGCTGGTAATAATAATTGCGGAGATACATTTCCTCCAGGCCTTCCCTGGTCGTGCCGTAATACAGAAGAGACAGGTTCATCTGAGCTGTTCCCTGCTCCTCAATCCAGGCCGCTTTCTCCTCCTCACCATAATCATCCTCGGAAACCGTGCCCGCAGCTACCGCCTCATCCCAGAGATCCTCACCCAGAGAAGTGATGCTGTCCGGAATATAAGAATCATAGGATTCCTGATACTCATCCGAAAGAGTCACGCCCGCCTCCAGAGCTTTCGAATAAACTGCGGCATTCATGGTCGCATAGTAATAGGCGTCCTCCAGCACATAATCTGCCATGGTCGTTCCGTCTTCAAGCTCCGCGGTCAGATCCGGATAAGAGTAGTACGTGTAATAATAGCTGTAACTGTAATAATACGCCTCATATGCTATCCAGTAAAAATACTCCGATGCCGTGATATCCTGCCCGTTTACCGTATAAACAACATCCTCCGCATTCACCGCAGAATCCGTAAGATAAGCAACCACATCATCATATGCTTCCTGCGGGACACCCGAATCTTCAGATTCAGACGCCTCCGTCTCCGCACTGCTGCTGACTGCGGAAGTATCATCAGAACCGCAGGCTGTTAACAAAGATACTGACAGCGCCAGTATAATACTTAATGCCATAATTCTCTTCTTCACTGTAATTTCCTCCTGAAATCTGTAGAATACCATACCCTTATCAATCTGATTCATAAGATATACGACCTGACAGCTTCACGCAAACCAAAAACATATTAACACTATTTTACTTTCCGGCCTTCTTTTAAAAAAGGCAACTTTTTGCCCATAACAGGACATTTTTTTAGAATTTCTTCTTTTTAATTCTCATATGCAGGATTGACGGAACCTTTCCCGCCCCATATAATGATGATACCAGGGTCAAAATAAATGAGATAGGAAATCTCTGATTTCCGTAATCGAATTTATGCAAAGCTGGTTATGAATGAAACGCTTGCGGTTCGATTCATGACTTTGCACCATCGAATATTCAAAATGATAAAATATAGAAGCAGGCAGGTTTATTATGTGGATTGCGGATAACTGGAAAGATTACGAAGTCATCGACTGCTCGCAGGGAGAAAAGCTGGAGCGGTGGGGAAACTACACACTGGTGCGCCCGGATCCCCAGGTCATCTGGGACACGCCGAAGGATCACATCGGTTGGAAAAAGATGAACGCACATTACCACCGCAGCAAAAAAGGCGGCGGAGAATGGGAGTTTTTTGACTTGCCGCAGCAGTGGAGCATCCGCTATCAGAAGCTCGGCCTGACCTTCCACCTAAAACCGTTCAGCTTCAAACACACGGGGCTCTTTCTGGAACAGGCAGCGAACTGGGACTGGTTTTACGATAAAATAAAAACAGCCGGCCGGCCGATAAAGGTTTTAAATCTGTTTGCCTACACAGGTGGAGCGACGTTAGCAGCTGCTGCTGCCGGAGCATCCGTCACACACGTGGATGCCTCCAAGGGTATGGTACAGTGGGCGAAAGAAAATGCAGCAGCCTCTGGCCTGTCCGATGCGCCCATCCGCTGGCTGGTCGACGACTGCGTGAAGTTTGTGGAGCGCGAGATTCGCCGGGGAAATCACTACGACGCCGTCATCATGGACCCGCCGTCCTATGGCCGCGGACCGAAGGGCGAGATCTGGAAGATTGAGGAATCCGTCTATCCGCTGGTAAAGCTCTGCGCGCAGCTTTTGTCCGACGACCCGCTGTTCTTCCTCATCAACTCCTACACCACAGGACTGCAGCCCGCAGTACTGGCCTACATGCTCGGCTCCGCGGTTGAAACCTCCGCCGGGAAAAAACGCGGCGGCTCTGTCACCGCCTCCGAAATCGGGCTTCCCGTCACCGAGAGCGGGCTCATCCTCCCCTGCGGCGCCTCGGGGCATTGGGAGAAAGAAGAATAAGGCTACACGCGAAACTCATTTCCGCTATTTACAAAATCGTTCAAAAACGTACTCCTTTTTCTTATATACATTCGAAATTTATGTTATAAGAAGTTGCTTTCTGCGACCCGTTTTTCCTCCTTTCATGGATTTTCGGGTCTTTTTTCTTTCTGCAATACACTTTTCACTGCTTTTTGCAGTTTCTCGGGTTGTTTCTTGCTCCCGCAACACGTTTTTCACTGCTTTTTGCAGTTTCTCGGGTTGTTCTTGCTCCCGCAACACGTTTTTCACTGCTTTTTGCAGTTTCTCAGGTTATTTTTTCTTCCGCAACACACGTTTCCCTGCCGCAAAAGCGTTGCCCCGGTTGCCTTAAATTATATTTCTGCCATCTTCTTCATTCGTCCATATTATTTCCCCTTCAGCCCCTTCTTATACTCCATCGGGCTGACGGAATAAATCTGCTTAAAAGCATCCACGAAGCGGCGGACATTATTATACCCGACCTTCTCTCCGATCTCATAGGTCTTATAATCGGTCTCCCGCAGCAGGCGAAGCGCCTCCTCCATCCGGATAGAAGTAAGATAAGCCTTATAATTCTGTCCGGTTTCTTTCTTAAACATGGCGCTGAAATAATTCTGGCTGACACAGGCCACCTCAGCCAGCTCCTTTATGGACAGATCCTTAGCATAATTCTGACGGATATAACGCTTCACATCCTCAATCATTACTTTATCCTCAGACCTTCCCTTCGCATAAACCCTGCGGATCAGGTTTCTGTAGTGATCATGCACGCATTTTTTCAAATCATTCATCGTATGCTGCGCATATACGATTTTCTGAAAATCGTTCTGCATCTTATAAAAATCCATATCCAGCAGATGATACTGATCCAGTTTGGCGTCCAGATCTCCCGAAAATGTCATTGTACGCATGATGACCGCGTCCCAGTTGCCGTAATGGATGGATTCGATATCCTCCATAATCCGGTCGATCCGCTCTAAAACCCGGCTGTCCTTTGCAATGATCGCACGGAACGCCAGTTCCACATCCTCCTTATAATCTTCAAAGGAAACATGATATTCCCGATGAATGTTTGCCGCGTCAATGATTTTTGCCTCCTCAAAATGATGAAGGCCGAACGCAAATTCCGATTCCTTATAGGACTGCAGCATGCCGGAAGGTTCATCCACTGCCGTTCCGATTCCCATGCAGACCTCCGTCTCTATATCCCGCCCCACCTGTTCGCGGATCGGCTCTATATATTTCTCCACAAACACTTCCCGGTCTTCATTCGGGAAAACTCCCATGATAAAAATGCATTCCTCGTTCTTTTTTACGATAAACCCCAGTTTTCTGGAGCCGAACGCTTCCGACAGCCGATTGAATACCGAGAAACGCACCAGATTAAACTGCCCGAAGGATTTCTCATTCATCTTCGCCGCTATATCCGGATGAATACCGGCGCTGATTCCCACATAAAAACGATTATCAAGATCAATATTTTCCTCCCGGAACATCTGATAAAGATCCTCATTTTCATAGTTTCTTCTATTATTAATGTCCTCAAATAATTTCCGAAACTCATCTTTTTCCGGTTTAAAGATCTCGACCGTGTCCTGCTCGTCCAGAATCTGCATCGCCTTTCTGACTGCCTCTTCCAGTTCCCTGCGTCCCACCGGCTTTATGAGATAATCGACTGCACCGTTTTTAATTGCCTCCTGCGCATAAGAGAATTCCTGATAGGCACTGATGAAAATAAATTTCGCTCTGCCGCCTCGCTCCCTGTTCCACTGAAGCACTTCCAGACCGCTCGATCCCGGCATACGAATATCCGTTACCACGAGATCCGGATCCGTCTCCTCAATACACCGCATCAGCTGTTCTCCATTATGAGCCTCTCCCACAATTTCAACCTGAAATGCATTCCAGTCAATCAGCTTTTTCAGCCCGCGCACGATCACGCTCTCATCATCCGCAATTACTACTCTTCTCATTCCTGTCACTCCTCCCAGATTGGCAGCGTAAAGGTAATAACCGTTCCCATTCCCTTTCTGCTCTGTACCGTGTAACCATAAGCCTCACCGCAATTCAGCTTGATCCTGTCATAGACATTTTTCATTCCCACACTGATCGGATCTCCGGAATCAATACTCCCAATTCGATGATTTTCCAGAAAATCCTGAATTTCGTACAATTTTTCCTCATCCATGCCGACGCCGTCGTCCAGCACGACAATCTTCAGATAGTCCTCATGTCTCTCCACCCGAATGGCCACCGCACCCCGGCCGTCCTTATCGCGAAGCCCGTGTTTTACCGCGTTTTCCACCATAGGCTGTAAAAGAAGCTTCGGAATCAGCAGCATCTGGTCTTCATCCTTCAAATAAACCATCAGAGAAATCCGGCCTTCATAGCGAACCTTTATCATTACAAAATAATCCCGGATGGAATCAATCTCGTCCTTTAAGTGCACCCGGTCTGACTGTGCCCCCATCAGATACCGCAGCTGCCTGGCCAGACTTTCCAGAAGTTCTGCCGTCTGCATATCGTCCTGATCCAATGCTGTCATGCGGATCACATCCAGGGAATTATAAAGATAGTGAGGCTGAATCTGCATCTTTAACGCATTCAGCTCCGCATCCTTCTGGCAGATGCGCGCCACGTACACCTGATTGATATAATCGTTCAGCTGCTCCGTCATATGGTTAAACCCGTCCGCAACATATTCCATCTCATCATTGGTCTGCAGGTTGACTCGAACATCCAGATTTCCCTGTTCCACCTCTTCCATGGCTGCTTTCAGTTTCCGCGTCGGCTCACTCATGCGAATCGAAAAAGACATATACAAAACCAGAAGAAACGCACCGGCAAAAGCGACAATCAATATCAGAATAGAAACGCTCTGATAAAAAGTCCCCATGATATCATTGTTTTCCATCACCAGCACCGCGTAAGCATCCACTCCGGAAATTTTTTCATAAAACACCCACTGTCCGTCCGTTTTTGCATAACCGCTGCTGCCGTCAAAAAGAGATTCACAGAACTCCAGCGGATTGCTGTCTCCCAGATAATCCTCCGTCTGTTCACTGTAAAGATACGAGGAAGTCGACAGATTGTAGACATAAAAATCACCGCGGTTTAAACTGGATTTCTCCACCAGATCTGATATTTCATCCACATTGATATCTGCATACAGCGTAGCCACGCGCACACTGTAGGTCGTCTCAATCGAAGAGATATCCATATAATTTCTCACAATACTGAAGATATAATCCTCTGAACTGACGCAGAGTTCTGACTCCGGAATTGTTCCGGAAAGAATCATTTCCGTCAGGTTGTCTCCCTGCCGGTACAGATCCATCGTCGTAAAAGAGTCCGCGTCATTTCGGAGTGTTTTATCCTGACTGTAGTACAGACTGAAGATATCTCCGTCTTCATCTACCAGCCGCAGTGAGGAAATATACTCACTCGTTGACAGAATATCACTTAAGACCTCCCGCACCGCAAGCTCCCGGTCTGCGTTGCTCATTGCCGTATCAGACAAAATATCCGCAAGAGTGTTTTCATCGGAATCCTGATAGTCATAAACTTCCCCTAAAGCCTCGTCCACACTCAGCAGAATATCGCTCACATTATTTGCCACATACTCCGTCATATCCGAGTAGGCCGCCGTCATATTGGAACGAAGCATCCCGCTGTAGCGAAAAAAGGAAAACAGACTTACAACCATCAGCGGAATCAGGCCGAACGATATAAAAGACGCTGTCATTTTCGAAAAAGTAGACCGATATCGTTTTGTTTTCATGACCCGCCTCCTGTCTCAGACTGCTCCCAGGAATTCTGAATCAGCTGCAATCCCTCTTCCACCGAGTAATCGCCGTTCATGATCTTCCGCACCTGTTCCAGCATGCTCTTCTCAAAGTCCTCCGGTGTGTCTTCATTTCCGATATAGACGGATACTCTCTCATCCGCATCACAAAATGCTTCCCACGCATCCTGTAAAACAGCCGCCTCTCCATAATCCGCCTCGATACCGGTCAGCGGGAACGTACAGGAAGTCTCACAAAGCTCAGCATAAACTTCATCAGAATAAAACCAGGTAAGAAACGTCATGGCCGCTTCATATTTTTCCTCATCCGCCGCGCACTCCGCCGTCACAGACCAGAAGGTATCAAGATTATCCGTAGCGTAGACTGTCCCGGACTCATCCGGAATGTAAAACCATCCCAGTTCCATCTCATCATTCAGCTTTTCAATCGCGGACGCTGTCCAGGGACCTGTGTAAAGCAAGGCCACGTCGCCCTCGGACATCATATAGGAAAGGCTGGTATCCGTCGTGGTCAGCCAGGAGGCATTGACATACCCATTCGCACAAAGCTCATACAAATGAGTCATCATCGTTACCGCTTCCTCATCTGTCCAGGAAACTTCACCCGCACTGCACTTCTTCAGCCAGTCCGTATCCGCAGTCAGAATATCCGTATGGAAAAAATGATTCACCCAGAACTCCATATGCCACAGGTCCGAACCGCCGATCCCGATCGGCGTGATTCCGTTATCAGACAGTGTCTGGCAGATTTCCAGAAATTCCTCATAAGTCTGCGGCTCCTCGAGGCCATATTTTTCAAAAAGCGTCTTGTTATAAAGGACTCCCCAGGTAGACTCCACAGCGCCGACCCCGTAAATTTTGTCCTCATAAGTATAAACAGACGAAACCAGCCCGGCGACATCCTCTGAAATCTCTCCCAGAAGACCTCCCTCAGCATAAGCCTCCGGTGTCTTCAGCTGAACAATATCCCCCAGCTCATTCCGGGTAATCCGCCGGGTCAGGATATCTTCATATACGTTGTCTTCATAGTTGACATCATAATTAATCACAATATCAGGATAGGCCTCTTCAAACTCCTGTATCATATTCTCAATTGCGGAATTCCACTGCGGATTCTGATACGCATAGACCAGCTCCAGTTCGACCTGTTCGGTTTTCTCTTCCGCATCCGTCGCATTCACCCGATTAACACAGATATCATAGATCAATGCCGCGCAAAGACCGATCAGAATTATATAAAACGCAGGAAGAATCCCCGCCATTTTCTCAGGAAATTTTTCTTTGTTTTTCTTTTTATTCTTCCGTATTTCCCCCATGAGCTCTGTCACCTTTTCTGCGATGTCTCTTTCATTAGTTGTACCTGCTGCCGGTTCATAACCTCCGGACGGTTATCTGTCCCCTCATCAAAACTCTTTTCCAGTGCGTTTCCTTTCTCAACTCTCCAGTCCGTATAACGCCGCGCCCAGGGCCCCGACAATCTCCGGCTCCTCATAGATATAAAGCGGCGCACCCAGCATCTCTTCCAACACTTTCACTACGCCGGGATTTTTCGCGACGCCGCCGGTCATCATAAAATCCTTTTCCAACCCGACTCTTTTCAAAAGAGAAACGGCTTTACCGGCGATCGCCCTGTGAATCCCCCGGGCGATATCCGCCGTCTCCTTATTCTGCGCAATGAGAGAGATCACTTCTGACTCGGCAAAAACGGAACACATGCTGCTGATCTCCACGTTTTCCCTGGACTTTAAGGAAATCGGCCCCAACTCATCAATCCCAATTTCCAGCGTCCGCGCCATCATCTCCAGAAAACGCCCGGTTCCCGCGGCACACTTGTCATTCATAACAAAATCCACCACATCTCCCCGCTCGTTTAAGCGAATCGCCTTGGAATCCTGACCGCCGATATCGAGGATCGTGCGTACTTTCGGATTCAGATGATGCGCCCCTTTTCCGTGACAGCTGATCTCCGTCACATTCCGATCGGCAAAAGGAATACTGACCCGTCCGTAGCCGGTTGAGACAATCTCAGAAATATCTTCTCTGGCAAGATTTGCTTTTTCAAGAACCTCTTTCAGGATGCGCTCCGCGCTCTCGCCGCTTTTTGCGCCCGTACGAACAACCGCCGAAGCAAGAATCTCTTTTTTCTCATTAATGATAACTGCATTCGTTGAAGTCGAACCGCTGTCAATGCCCATCACAAACATAGGCACATCTCCTTTTCTTCCTATATAAATATCTCCACCGGCATGGTTCCTCGCCCGATATGCATCGATCGGAGCTTTCCTCGCATCAGAATCTTCCGATGAATCTTTTTTCGACCGCGTATCGAGGCCCCGATCTCTTTCTGTGTCGAAATCCGCCGCAACATCCTCCTTTGTCAGGCGGGCTTCCGGTGTCAAAGTGTCCGCTCCCTGATAACAGGCTCTGCACAACTCCAGCTTATTCTCCATCTGGCCTGACATCTGTTTATCTTTCTTACAACCGACCTCTCTGCTCTTTATTCCATCATTCTCTGACAGACAATTTTCATTCTTTTGAGCGTTTACAGAATTTCTCCTCCCGGTCTTCTTCTTCTCTCCGCCTGTTCCCAAGTGAGATCCTTCTGTTTTCCGACCACCGCATTCATGAGCTTTCCTCGCCCGCAGAGACTCCAGAAACGCCTCCACCCGCGTCAGAATCTGCCCGGCACCCTGACTGGTCGCATCAGTCTCCAGCTTCACCATGGGCAGGCCGCTTTCCGCCTTCATCCCCGTATACTCATAGGAGTAAATATCACAGAACTTTACTGTGTGATAGATAATCCCATCCAGTTCTCCCGCCATTTGGGACAGCATTTCTTTTCGCCCGGATACACAGCTCATCCTCATGCAGGGAACCTGACCGAGCAGGCTCTTCGCATAGCTTCTTAAAATATCATTCCTGTCAATCTCATACTCTCTCGTAATTCCCGTACAGGTTAAATCAAGCGCAATCCGGGCGCCCTTATCCTCGATCAGCTGCTTAATCTCCGCCCCCGGCCTCGCGCCGGCAAGATAGATTCGAAGATCCGCCTTCTTCTCCGGAATCATTCCGCTCTCCTGAAGCTCTTTTTTGCGAAGCTGCATTTCAAACTCCTGTCCGCAAATATCCGCCAGACGTTCCGGGTCAAAGACCTTGCCGGAAAACTCCGCGTACTCGCGAATCAGCTCTTCCATCTGCTCCAGATAAAGAGATACGGAAAACTCGTTGACCTTTCGCGGCAGGTCAAAGCAAAAGAAAAACTTCTCCGGATGACAGCGGCACAGTGTATCGTACAGCCGCCGCGAACTGTCACAGCAGGTGGTAAAAATCATGCCCTCGTAATTTCCGTTTTCAAAATCCTCCAGCACCGCCTTGACAAAAGAGCACATATTCGGATGCATCAGCGTATCCGCCTGCGTAAAATTGGTGACATGCGGATCCATGATGGCTACCGGGGTTCCGAACGCCTCCAGAATCTCGATCGGGGCATACTTACACATATAGGAAATCATGGTGTTTCTCCTCGTTATTCTTGCCTATATTCCGCTGAGTATGAATTACCTCAAGGAACGCTTCGAAACGGGTCCGGATCTGGCCGTCATGGCTGTTGCGGCGGTCCATCCCATCCCCATCCAGAATGAGGAACGGCATGCCGATCTCCTGCATTTTTTCCTTCAGAATCATCGCGCCTCCGGAGGACTGCTTGCATCCCCAGTGACAAAAGTTGATGACGCCGTCCGGCTGGATTTCCTGCACAACCTGCTGCACCATGTCCGCTTTCCGCTCATAGGAACCGGTGTAGATATTGTTAATCATCTTTTTCGCCAGTGATTCCAGCGGACGAGCGGAATCCAGCGGATCCATATAGTCGAGGCTCATCTCAACACCCTGAATCTGATACTCATGACTGCCGTTAAAATATTCCTGCAAGGTATCCTGATACCACGGCAGGAGGTGGACCCAGAAAATATTCACGCCGTGAAACTCCGGCGCCGCAGCCACCTCATTTTCCATCATCTGATAAAACTTATAAATCTCCGGCGTGCCGATGTTCAAATGATTTGCGAACAACATATACATCTGCAGTGTCAGTGTGCTCGGATACGCCTTCGTCCGCATCATGGAAAGCGTCCGCCGGTAACTCTCCTTTGAAGCATTCTCCCGCTTCAGGATTTCCGACAGCCGATCGTAATCCATCTTTCTTCCGAACGTATCGGAAAGCGCACGAATAAGCTCCCGCAGCTGCTCTACTACGTACGCCTCCGCTTCCGGGGAATACCGATCCGGAATATCCAGCAGAATCTCCGGAACTCCATGGCGCTCCGCCAGATAGCGAAAGGTATTGACATTCCCATCGCAAATTGTGGAAGTCGTCACGGCAAACGCCGCCGGCGGGATGACCCCGCTGTCCATCGCTCCGAGAAAATTTTTATGATAGGAGCAGAGCGTCGGCGCAATCCCTTCATTCTCCGCAAAATCGAGAAAATAATCCTCAATCATAAAGCCGGATAAAAAAGATGACAGGCATTCCACGGAGAGCGAGTGAACATCAAAACACTGTAAAATCTCCACAGGTGCAAAAATATTCGCCCACACCGACTGCTGCGGATGGCGCAGCGCCTCCAGCACCTCGCCCACCGCGTAGGTATTCAGATAACGGTATGCTGCCGGTATATTCCTATCCGCCAGATACCGGGTGCGAAACTTTTCCAGTCCCAGTCCCGCAACGATCATACGCCGCGCGGCCAGCGGATGATCCGGCGCGTATTTTTTTATGATTTTTCCGTAAGTCTTTACAAGCTTACGCTCCATTTACAATCCTCCTGATATTCACATAGAAATGTCTGAAATTTCCTGTTCTGTATCAATCACCACTCCATCGTCACATCATTTCGGCATGGCAAACATTATCTGACTATTCTCACCATAAGCCGAATCATTTCAGACATTAACTACGCGCTGCCCCGCAGCCTTCATCAGCCGGTTCATGATCGCGCGGCCGATTCTTACATCATCAAAGCTCTCGGAGTAAATCCGGTCAACCCCCAGGTCGTCAAACTCCCGCAGAATCGCATACAGATGCCGGGCGACGCTGTCCCCGTCCGCGCGGCTGCCGATGCACTTGATCACATCTGCCCGGCAAAGATTTTCCGTTTCTACGGTGCAGATGAGTCCTGTCTTTAATCCTTTTTCCCGGTTCTCCTGTACCCTGTCATTCATATACTCCGCCACGCGCTGCGAATCGCCCCTCACAATCGTCATCTCCGCTTTCGGCGCATAATGCCGGTACTTCATCCCCGGCGCTTTCGGGCGTACATTCGCGTCCACACTCGCAAAACCCGGATCGTCACAGACCGAACCGATGACTTCCGTCAGCATTTCTCGCGTAATATATCCGGGACGAAGAATCATCGGAATCTCATCGCTGATCCAGCTGCCATCCTCCCGCTTCGAGATACCGCTTAAGTCAATAATGGTAGACTCAATCCCAATCCCCACAGCACCGTCGTCTAAGATCATGGGAATCCGGCCGTTTAAATCTGTATAAACATGCTGCGCGGTCGTCGGGCTGGGTCTTCCCGAGGTGTTGGCGCTTGGCGCGGCGATATAACCACCGGACTCCCGAATCAGTTCTAACGCCACCGGATGCGACGGCATGCGTACCGCCACCGTATCCAGTCCGCCCGTCGTCTCGCGGGGCACCGCCTCACTTTTATTAAAAATCATCGTCAGCGGTCCCGGCCAGAACACATCCGCCAGGGCTTTTGCCTGCGGCGGAATCTCCGCGGCAATCCGCTCCAGAGCCCCAAACTCCGCAATGTGGACAATCAGCGGGTTGTCCGACGGCCTCCCCTTGGCTGCGTAAATCCGTTTTGAACCCTCAGCCAACAGCGCGTCCGCACCCAGGCCGTACACGGTCTCCGTGGGAAACGCCACCAGGCCGCCGTCCCGGATAATCGCGGCTGCCTCCGCTATTTTTTCCGTTTCCGGTTGTTTTTCATTTATTCTTACTATTTTTGTTAACATGGAGCATTCGACTTTCATAGATAATAATGACTGCAACACAGTCATTTTATGTTTACTTAAATGAATCTGCCTTCATAATCCTGAAGTTCATGGAAAATATGATCAACGATCACTGTGTCACCATCAATTCTGTAAAGCATAAAGTATCGATGGGACAGGAAGTTAATCCTTCGATATTCCAGTTTTCTCAAAGCAGGATTTTCACAATATCTTAAGTTGGCCGCCACTTTTTCCAGAGAATCCTTTGTCGCCTCAAAATCATCCAGTAAATTCCCGGCCGCCTGATCACTGCACTTTACAAGCAAAAGATACCTGACAAACGCATCCAGATCTTTCTCCGCATCTTCTGTGAGAACCACTTTATAATCCATATTTTCCCCTCATGTCTGAAATGACATCATCTGCATCCCTGACCTTTCCCTGCGACGCATGCTGTCTGGATTCTCTGAGCTTTGCCAGAAGTTCTTCCTCCGTCAGCGGGTCATATGGTGTAGCCGCCTGATTTTTAATCTTGATTTCAAAAGGAAAGCCATTGTTAAGCAGCGACTGCGTTAAAAACATCCGTATCGCAGATGTCGTATCCGTCCCTAATTTTTTAAATAATTCATCTGATTTATTTTTCAAATCATCATCTACCCGAACCTGTATCGTACTGGCCATCATTCACCCCTCCTGAAATATGATTTCCCTGCATATCTGAATGCCACTCGAAATGTCTCAATAAATCTTAGCTTTATTATACAGAAAAACATTGCAGAGTCAATACAATTATATTGTCTCTGCAATGTTTGGTTACCCTCTTCTCAATTTCCAAATAACCGTTTAATTCGCTGCGGATTTTTTCTCAATATCAAATAAGCAGGCGATAAAGATACCCGCGACGCCGCAGACCGCGGGGATGCCGCCGACCAGCAGCTTCATGGCCATAATCGCGGATGCGGACTGCTCTGCTCCGGCTACATAACCGCCCCAGGCGAGCATCCAGCCGACAAGAGCCGCGCCGAGGCCGGTACCAATCTTCACGCCGCAGGTAGCGACCGCGTTGGTCAGGCCATCCAACCGTTTTCCTGTCGTCCTCTCGCCGTACTCGATGACGTCGCCGATCATCGGGATCAGCAGACCCGCCGCCGTAGCCAGCGCCACGCCTTTGATAGCCAGGCCGAGAATCATCATCGGCAGGCTGGTGCCCCAGAACTGAACAATCGCATAGCCGACCGCCTGAAGCAGGTAACCAAATACAAGTACATTTCGTTTGCCGAACTTCGCGCCCAGATAGGGAACGACAGAGGAAAGAATGATCGTGGGCAGCATACCGGCAAGAGTCATCAAACCGAAGAGGCCGGCATTTCCGTAAATATAGGTCGCATAGTAAACGCCGCCCGCGTTAAAGGAACCAACGGTAATGTAGTTCATAACCGACAGAATCAGGACAATCCAGGTATATTTGTTCTTAAGAAGCAGCGGCAGGCCTTCCTTGAAACTGATTTTCGGCTCTGCTTTTTCAACGATATCATCCTGTACGACCAGATGCTTTCTCTCCTTGCAGAAAATAATCGTGATCAGCAGCATCACCGTCGCGACAACCGCATAAACAACGGACAGCATCGTCCAGCCCAGCATATCCGCCAGATTGCTGGTCAGCATATTCACCAGGATAATCGCCACAAATCCCATGATCTGATAAATGGCGTTCAGCTTCATTCTTTCATTTCCGTTTCCGGTTATCAGCGACTGCATGGAGACTGCAGAAAGTGAACTTGCCGTATAGCAGAAAACCGCAGACCAGATATATGTCACATACATGTAGACGACTTTCGCCGTGTTGCCCCAGGATGCCGGCAAAATAAATACCAGCACCAGGCTGATGACCAGCGGGATCATGCTCCAGATCAGCCAGGGCTTCGCCTGTCCCTGCTTCCGGTGCGTGCGGTCGATGATACCGCCCATCGCCACGTCTGAAAATGCGTCAAAAATACGGGCGACCAACATCATCGTTCCCACGGTAGCAGCCGCGATTCCCACGCTGTCCGTGTAAAAAAGCGTGGCAAATGAGGAGATCGTTGCATAAACCAGATTTCCTCCGAAGTTGGAGCAGCTGTAGGCTACCCGCTCGCCCACGCCGATCTTCTGTTGTTTAAATTGTTCTTTTGTCAATGTCATTTTTCCCTCCGTTCTTTACAATATCTTTTCGTTTTATTCCCTGTTCCCCATCACAGGAAAACGACCCGTCTCTTTAGAATTACCCGATCGTTTCACTATAAAAATGCTTCATTACACCCGGCCGCTCTGCGCATAGTACACGCGCTCCGACCGCTCCACCTTAAGGGTCTCCGGCAGATCATATTTCTTTGTCAGCAGCGGCGTCCGGCTGTCCGAAGCGGCTTCAAAGCAAAATGTCCCGGCCTCCACGCAGAACTTTCCGCCCAGGTTTTCAAAAGCAAACTGGTTCAGATGTCCGGAGAAAAAGATTCGCACCGTTTCTCCTGCATTTACCTCCACACGGCAAACGCCCAGCAGCTCCTTATACGGCCGCACTACAGAAGCAACTTCATCCCTGCCGTAAAGCTGGACGACCGCGGAACCGTCCCGGCCGCCGGTATTTTTCACATTCAGTTCCACCCGATACGCTCCGCTTTTGCTGATCCACAGTTCCATATCACTGTATTCGAATTCCGTATAGGACAGACCGTAACCGAAGGGCAGCTGCGCCTCACGCTTTTCGTTGATATACTCATCCTGGTTCACAATAAAATCACCCACGCAGGAGCGAATGGAGTCCATGCTGCTGGCATTTCTCTGGCTGTAATAATAAGGCATCTGGCCCGTTGACTTCGGAATATCCATGGGAAGATGTCCGCTGGGATTTACCTGTCCGGAAATCACATCTGCAATCACCTGCCCGCCGAAACGGCAGGGAAGCCATCCTTCAATCACTGCCGGGACATGGGCGTAAATAAAAGGACTTACCAGCGGTTTTGCGTCCAGATGAACAATCACCATCCGCGGATTCAGCGCGAAAAGCTGTTTCACCAGCTCCTCCTGCCCATCCGGCAATTCGACCTGCGTACTGTCAATCCCCTCGCCGGACGTACACTTTTTCCCAACGCCGTTTTTTCCGCCGACGCACACGATGATCACATCTGATTCCCGCGCCACCTTCTTTGCCTCGTCAAAATCGATCTGATCCATAGAGTCGCATTTTCCTACCGGGAATCCCTCCGCATAAGACACTGATTCATACTGTTCAGACAGCGCCTCCAGAATCGTCTTTGCCCCCGGGCACTGATTTTTAAACAACTGCTTTCTCTTTTCGTCATTCAGCGCATTTTCTTCGTTAACCGTCTCCATCTTCACACCGGCCATGCCGACCGTACTCGCGTCAGACATCAGATCCATCACCATCTCCGTCGTCACCGGCGCGGTATAAGCTCCGTAGAGATGACGAAGACTGTCGCCGGGCTGACCGATCACGCCGATTTTTAACATTTTATCCGTCAATGGCAGTATGTCTTCGTTTTTCAGCAGTGTAATGCTCTCCTCCGTGGTTTTTCGGCTCACCTCATCATAGCGGCTATTGTCGAAAATCTTCTCATCGAATACAGGGAACGGATTTTCAAAAAGTCCCAGCTCGAATTTCAGTTCAAGCACACGGCACACGGCCTGATTCAGTGTTTCTTCCGAAACCTTCCCGTCACGCAGCGCCTGTTCCATTTCCGCGTAAATAAAACGGGACGGGAACTCCATGTCCATGCCGCCGTTGATTGCCATTGCCGCCGCGTCCTCTTTGTCTGCCGCCACGTAAAACGGCTGAATCAGGCGGTCGATGCTGTGGTAATCGCTGACAACAATACCGTCAAATCCCAGCTTTCCGCGAAGCAGACCGTTTAAGTAACGCGAGGAAGCACAGAAAGGCTCGCCGTTTGCCTCCCCGTAGGAGTTCATCACCGACTTTAATCCGCAATTACGGATTGCCGCCTCAAAAGGCTTTGCAAACACTTCCTCCAATTCCCGCTCATCAGCCACCGCACGCGTCTGATTGATACCGGCCTCCACCTGTGCGCACCCGAGAAAATGCTTTGCCGTCGCCGCGACGCCCTGCTTCAGATCATTGCCCTGCAGTCCGCCGACAAAAGCACAGCTCATCTCCGAGACCAGCGTCGGATCGCCGCCGAAGGTCTCCCCGACTCTGCCATAACGGAGATCCCTCGCGATATCCAGCACCGGTGAGAGCGCCATGCGGATTCCCAGCGCTTTCATCTGCTCTCTGGTAATCTCTGTCATCCTCCGCACATTTTCTCCGTTAAAAGAAGCCGCGTTTGTGATAGACAGCGGAAAATCCGCGCACCCCGGCGCCCCCGGCCCAGCCAGCGCCTCCACATGAAACAGCGCCGGTATGCCGAAACGGGAATGGCTCATTACCATGTGCTGCACACGGCCGATATTTTCCGCCACCTCCCGTGCTGTCCGCCCCGCATTCATCACGCCGATGGAGCCGATTCCGTTTTTCGTCTCCTCCTCCATCACCTTGCTGAACGGATCGGTGAGCAGATAGCATTCCAGCTGATTGATTTTTTCTTCCTGAGTCATCCTCGACAGCAAATCCTTTGCCCTGTCGCCGGAAGCTCTGGAACTGTCCTGATATACTTCCATCTTCATCCCTCCTTTTATGCGTAAGTATAATTTACAGGAAGGGAAGATACTATATGGTATATTGAGATGTTAACCCTTTGATATTGTCTTTTTTTAGAAAATATGTTATTATTTTAACGTTTTTAGAAGGCTTTAATGATTTTTCTGTCTGTTTTGAAAATTTGCAGAATTATGAGTCACTTAGAGATTTGAAAATCAATAATAAGTTTTTATTATTGCAAAGATTTACAGATACATTTCTCTGAAAATGCAGCCGATGCTTTCTACGTTCCGGAGGAAATCATGGAAGATATTTTGTACCCGCGGGAGATCATCACCCTGGAGCCCAATCTGGATATTGTCTTTAAAAAAATCACCGCTGACATGGTTCGCCCTTTTGTCCCTTTTCACTGGCATGACAGCTATGAGCTGATCTATGTTTTGACCGGCGAGGCTGTTTTTCAGAAAATTTCCGGCCCCGACATCACCTGCCCGGCCGGGAATGTCATCTGCACCGACGCCTACGAAATCCACGCCATGTCCGCCGCTTTGGGCACCAGCTTTATCCTTGTCATGCTCCCCATGTCCTTTATGCAGAAATACATCCTGAATCTGGATGAGATCCGCTTTCAGATTCCCATTGACAGCAGTGAACCGCGGATTCAGACCAAAGCAGAATATCTGAAAAACACCTTCCAGGCCATGGATCTCACACAATCCGAAAAGCCCGACTGCTGGCGGCTCCGCTTTCACAGCCTGCTTTTTGAACTGCTCTACCAACTCTGTCACGATTTTGCTGAATCGGCAGCCGGCACCGCCCGACTGCGCCATGCCGCAGACTACCGGCGGCTTCAGTTTCTGGTTTCCTATGTACATAAAAACTACCGGGAACAGATCTCCATCGAGGAGATTTCCCGGCAGGTTCATTTACAGCCGCAATACTTTTGCCACTATTTCAAGAAAAAGTTCGGCCAGAGTTTTTTAAATTATGTCTATGAAATTCGTCTGGTAAACATCGAAACCGACCTGATTCAGACGAACGATCCGATCGGCCTGATCTCGGAAAGGCACGGATTTGTCAACCTCGATCTCTTCCGGCAGAAATTCTGTGAAAAGAATCACTGCACGCCCCGGGACTTCCGGAAAAAGTACCGGCAGAGCCTTACTCCTCCACCTGATTCCGGAAGCGGTCCCACTCCAGAATAATTCTCTCACACTCCGCTTCGATCCAGTAAGTATCGTCCTCCACATCGATCGCGATCTCACAGGTTCTGACATCCTCCGAAGGATTTCCGGTCTCACGGAAAACATAGATCGCGCCGGAAACCAGCATTTTCATTGTTTTTTCATAATCTTCCTCGAGGACATCCTTATCCGGAACCGCTTCCAAAAGCACATCATCCGCGTTGTAATACTTCGGTCCTTCCAGGAAAAACCGGGTAATGCGCGCATTCTTCATGCGAATCTGCGTATCCGCAATGTAACAGTCCACGTATTTCGTATTGCAGGGGTTGTTATACTTCGCAATCCCGCTGGATGTTTCAAGAAGCAGGGCATCCCCATCCGTTTTCAGCGTTGTTATCTCCGCCTCGTTAAAATCAAACTTGTCCAGATCATTGACACATTTAAACTTCAATTTCCTTCACTCCTAACATTCGCTGTCTTTTCAAAAACATTTATCTGTCAAATGAATCCTCTTGTAATTTTGTGATTGTAACACCAAAACAATCCGGAGTCAATGTACACAAATGATGATTTGTACACGAACAATGGCTCGCCCAACGGACTTCGATTCAAAATAATCAGATATGATTTACTCAAGGCTCTCATACAGCCGCTTTACCGCTCCCTCAATCCGGCTCTCCTCGATATTCGAATAATTGATGACAAATGTATGATTTAAGCTTTTTTCCGCATCGTGATAATAATGGGAAAGACTCATCAAGCGTACCCCGTGCTCCTTCGCCCGCCTCATAAGCTCCTCATCGGAAAGCTCCGTGTCCACGCGCATCAGAAAATGAAGCCCCGCATCCTCCTCGGAAATCGTAACCCGCTCCGCGAGAGGGCTTTTTCCAATCGCATCAAGCAGCGCATTTCGCTTCCGACGGTAGCTGCTGCGCATCCGGTTGATATGTTTTTCATAATATCCCTCACGGATAAAAGCCGCCAGCGTGTATTGTTCAAAGTTGGAAACCGTGCAGGAATAAAACCCGAGCCGCTCCCGGAATCTTAAAAGCAGCGGTTCCGGCAGAATCATATAGCTGATACGGATGGTAGAAGCCAGACTCTTGGTGAACGTATTGATATAAATCACCTGATCGTTGCAGTCAATACTCTGCAGCGTCGGAATCGGTTTCCCCGACATGCGAAATTCACTGTCATAATCATCCTCTATGATGTAACGGCCGTCCCCTCTGGCTGCTCAGCCCAGCAATTCATATCGCCTGCTGATCGGCATGGTAATTCCCGTTGGAAAATGATGAGACGGCGAAATGTGAATCACGTTCGCCCCGGAATCCTCCAGCAACTCCGGCTGCATTCCGCAGTGATCCATGGCAATAAATCGGCACTCCACCCCGTGCGCCTCATAGATGTTCCCGATTTTCTGATAGCCCGGATCCTCGAGCGCATAAACACAGTCAAACCCCAGAAGCTGAATCAGCAATCCGTAGAGATATTCCGTCCCGGCGCCGACGATAATCTGCTCCGGCGAGACATGCATATCCCGAAATTCCAGCAGATGCACTGCAATGGCTTCCCGCAATTCCCGAATCCCTCCGCCCGGCGGATTCGTAAGCAGATGCTCCCCCTGATCCGCCATAATCTGCCGGGTCAGCCGGGTCCAGACAGAAAAGGGGAAATTCTCCCGTCTCGTCTGGTTGCTGGAAAAATCAGCATACCATTCAGGTGAAGCAATATTCCGCGATTTATCTTCAGATACTCCGCAGCTGCCGTCTGACATCTGATTTTTCGATCGATCTGGCCATATTTCATTTTCAAAATTGTCCTTATGCAAAGATGCCACATTTCCAAGCAGGGGCTGGATATCCGAAACGAAATACCCCCGCTTCGGCTCAGAAAAGATATATCCCTCTGTCTGCAGCAGCGCATAGGCATTCTCAACAGTAATCGTGCTGACGCCCAGATGGCCGGCAAACGCCCGTTTCGAGGGCAGACGCTCCCCGGTTTTTATGCTTCCGGACAGGATATCCGCTTTTATACATTTATAGAGATAAATATACAGGGCATCCCCGCCCGCATTTTCAAAAGAATAGGTAAGCACACTCCAATTCCTTTCTTCGGTTCAATATAACATGCCGCATGCGGCACCTTGCGCCTGGGCAGCTACACAGCAAAACTTCCTGTCATCAAACTGCGCAAGCCTCATTCTGGCATCGCGAAATAACTTTATACTGGGTATTTTCTTATGGTCAGATTTGATTATAATCGTAAGAAACAGAATTGTAAAGCACAGAAAGGAAGATTGTTATGAAAAACTTTACAACAAAAAAACTGGTTCTCTCCGCTGTCTTCGCGGCTCTCACCTGTGTGGCAACCATGTGTATTCAGATACCCACAACGCTGACGCAGGGATACATCCACCCAGGAGACTCTCTCGTCATCCTCTGCGCCATTTTCCTTGACCCGGTCTGCGCGTTTTTTGCCGCCGCGATCGGGTCCGCAATGGCGGACATGCTGACAGGCTATTTTATCTACGTACCAATCACTTTCATTATTAAAGGAATGATCGCCCTGTGCGGATGCAAGCTCTGGCACAGCCGCCTCGGTTCGCACATTCCTCCGCAGATTCGCGTTATCCTCTGCGGCGTCATTGACATCCTCTTCGTCGCCGGGGGCTACTGCGTAAGCGAGGGATTCATCTTCGGCTGGGCAGCGTCGATCGCAGGCATCCCCGGCAGCGTCGTACAGGGCAGCGTCGGCCTGATACTCGCGTTTGTACTCTACCCGCTGCTGAATGTTCCGTTAAAGAGAATCAACGCGATAGCGGAAAACCAGGGTTAACACCCTGCTTTTACCCGGTTAACCCGATCCGGGAAATTAGTAATTACTGCATCCACACCCAGCCGGAGCATCGAAAGAATATCCTCCTCCTCATTGACCGTCCAGGTATTGACACCGATACCGCAGGCTTTTGCTTCCGCCATACGTTCCGGCGTCACACAGCCATACCAGGGATGCAGATATTCAATGCCGGCCGCCGCCAGATCCGAAATCATCTCCGGCGGCCATTTCTCTGTCAGCAGCCCGCACCGCACTTCCGGCAAAACAGCCTTCATGCGCAGGACAGATTCGCGGTTAAAGGAGGAGATTATCACACGATCAACAATGTCATATACCTTCAGCAGGGTAGTCACTTTCTGCTCAATCCCGGGATAAGGAATGTCATCCGTCTTTAACTCAATATTTGTTATGATATCCATATTTCTTACTAGATACAGGTATTCTTCCAGCGTGGGAATCCGCAAACCGCTGTCACCGAAAAAATCATCTCCGCCGGCAGACTGTCCTTTTCCCGTTCTGTCAACCTCAGCAATCACACGTTTTCCGTTATCCGGCCCGCTTCCGCTGCCCGCATCAAGTACGCGAAGTTCAGAAAACATCCAATCTTTCACGAATCCCTTGCCGTTTGTCGTCCGCTCCAGACGCTCGTCATGGATAATGACCGGCACTCCGTCCCGCGTCAGATGGACATCGAGCTCAATACCGTCCGCGCCCTCCTCGACCGCTTTCCGCAAGGCCGGCATGGTATTCTCCGGATATCTGCCGCTGAATCCGCGATGCGCAATATTCTTCATCATCAACACGTCCTCCCTTACCGCAATTTTTTATAGTATAACTCAAATTGCCGTGATAAATACACCGTTATCCTCACAGGAAACCATCTGCTTTCACATCTCACAGCGAAAGATCTTCCCCATGACACAAAAATACTACAGGAAAATACAGTCTTCCCCTCGGATACTCAGATAGACATCCGTCTGCTCGGGAATCACCGTCGCCTTCTTAAATAATACGTCAACATCCACCATCGTCTCTCCGCAGATGACGTTATATCGGAGTACATTGCCGTGCGGCAGGCTGTCCGCAATCCGCCCCTTAAATGTCACATATCCCTCGCGTTCCACTGGTTTTGTCTCAATCTCAACCACTTCCGGCCGGAATGCGACATCCGTACCGTCTCCGGAAAGCCCGGTCAGCTTTGTAAACTGCTTCATCGGCATCACATTATAATGGCCGATAAAGGACGCGGCAAACTTTGTCTTCGGTTCAGTGTACATCTGTGTCGGCGCAGCGGACTGCTCGATTTGCCCCTCGTACATCAGATGGATGACATCCGACATGACCATCGCTTCGTCCTGGTCATGTGTAACAAAAATTGCCGTCATATCCAGTTCCCGCTGAATTCTCCGGATTTCCACCTGCAGAGAATGGCGGAGCAGTGCATCGATCGCCGATAACGGCTCATCCAGGAGCAGTACCTTCGGATTGCTGACCATCGCTCTGGCCAGCGCCGCTCTCTGCTGCTGCCCGCCGGACATCTCCGAGGGATAATGGTGAAGATGGTCCGAAAGCCCGACAATATCCACCATCTCTTTTACTTTTTCGTCGATCTCATTTTTCGGAACCTTTTTCATTTTTAATCCGAACGCGACGTTCTGCGCCACGTCCATATTCGGGAACAGGCTGTACTGCTGGAAAACCATTCCGATATCCCGGTCTCTCGGATTGACATTGGTAATATCCTTTCCGTCCAGTAAAACACGCCCCGATGTCACCGTCTCCAGACCGGCCAGACACCGCAGAAGGGTACTTTTTCCGCATCCCGAACCGCCCAGAAGAGTAACCAGCTGCCCTTTTTCCACTTCCAGATTAATATCTTTTAAAACCACATGATCGCCAAAGCTTTTGACAATATGCTCAAATTGAATATATGCCATGAGTCCGTACTCCTTTACTTTTTAGATACCTTACTTTTCGCTTCGCGGCCCCTCATATACAGCACAACAGCAGTGATCACAAAGGTTACCATCATGATGATCACAAAAACAGCGCTCGCTTTCGTGCTGTCGCTCTTCATCGTCTGATACAGGTAAATCTGCATGTTTGGAGAAGATGTTCCCAGCAGATTTCGGATCAGGACATAATCTCCGAAGATAATTCCGACCGCCAGCAAAGACGACACGATAATTGCGGAGAGAATGTTCGGCACGATCACCTTAAAAAACGCGTAGATTTTAGAGGCGCCCAGCATCTCCGCCGCCTCGATCAGCGTCGGCATGTTCACAGCCCGCATGCCGTTGCGGATTCCCTGATAAATAAACGGCAGAATCACAATGCAGTATGCGCCCATCAGCATGACCATCCGTTTGCTTAAGAACGTATTGCTTCCCACATACAGCGAGAGGATACTGACCGATAAAATGATTCCCTGAATCGTATACGGGATCATGCAGATGATCTGAACATATTTTTCAAGCTTCGGGAAATAAATCACTGTTACAAACAGCGCCAGAAGCACGATAACAATTGTCAGGACAATCGGGACGACGCACATCACCACCGAACGCCCCACGGACGCCAGAAACTCCGCATCCGTAAACAGAGAAACGTAATTATCCAGATGGAATCCTTCCGGCAAAATATCGGTCCACTTCCGGAAAACAGAATAAATAAAGGACACCGCCAGGGGAATCAGCAGATAGATCATGATTACGATCATAAGAATCATGGAACCGATGGATTTTTTCTTCATTATCTGCGCACCCCTTTCTGGAATCTTTTACTCAGCATATTTGTGATCAGGATCATAATGACCATCAGCGCCATCATAACGACAGACAGTGCCCCGCCGAGTCCGGCACGCATTTTCACCTCACCCGTAAAGCTGCCGGCAATCTGTACGGGAAGCAGCGCGATATTGTCCATCATCAGCGCATAGATCGTCGCATAGGCCGCAAGCGCATTGGCAAACAGAACGCTGAACGTAGATAAAATCGTCGGCATCAGCACCGGAATACCGATGCTGCGCCAGAAGGTTCCCGGAGAGCCCCCGAGAAGCATGCACGCTTCTTTCCACTGCTTCTGGATGCCGTCGAAGGCGGGAATCAGCAAAAGCGTAGACAGCGGAATCTGAAAATATACATAAATCATACTCATTCCGTTCATCGTATACAGATTATAATTTGAGAGGAAGCTGATGCCCAGCTCCTTCCCGATATTCACCACGATGCCCGCATTTCCCAGCAGGATCATATAAGCAAAAGCCAGCGGAATGCCGGCAAAGTTCGAAACCATATTCAAAACTGTCAGGAAAACATTGTTCAGCTTTCCCTGATGCCTGTGCGCCGCCCGTGCGCCCAGGAAAGCAATGACGATTCCCGCCGCAGCGGAGACAAGCGATATCTTCAGGCTGTTCAGAATGGCTTTCTGATAGAGCAGTTTTGAAAAGATCGTAACATAATTTTCTAAAGTAAACCCGACGCCCTCATCCGGTTGAAAACTCCGGATGATCACCGTTGCCAACGGCAGGAGTTCATACAGCAGCGCCAGAACCACAAACGGCAGCAGGGCAATCAGATAGATATACTTACTTTTCTTCATGGGATTCTTCCTCATATTATATTCGGGATACATCGGATGCCGTAAACATATTTTCATACAGCCGGAGTCAAACTGATGTCGGCTGCAACTAAGACGCGAAATACTGTCTTCGCGCCTTAGTCTTTGCAAGCATCAAATTTCAAAACACGCCGATAACATCCGTCATATCACTCACGGTAACTTTTTTTCGAGCTCCGTCCGCTTACTGCACCAGCAGCGGTGCAATCTCTTCTGACCACCGGGACTGCGCTTCCTCGCACGCCGCGGAATACGCGTCAGCATCCGTAATCAGAACTGCATCCGCGATATCCGCCGTATCGATAACCTGATCCGCATACTCATCCGCAATCTCAAAATCTTCTCTCGTCGGGATGGCGCCTGCCAGCGCAAGATACGTCTGTCCGACGTCGCTGAACATCACTTCTCTTGCAAGAGCCGCCGCATTTGCATTCGGCGCGTACTTATTAATCACAGATGCATAGCCGTTCTGAAGACATCCGTCAGAGGGAACGACTGCCGTCATATTGTACTGCGTAATGTTCTGGCTGTAGGGAATGCCCGTGAAGCTCCATACAACGCCGACCGCGATCTCCCCGGACTCAAAGTTCGCCTGCGTAATATCAAGCGTTGTGACTCTTCCCTCTTCCGCGAGCTCCGTCCAGAACTCGATCGCCGGATCAAGGTCATCCATGCTGCCGCCGAAAGCATATGCGGACGCGATAAATGCCGCCTGCGCGTTTCCTCCGGACAGAGGTCCGAGCGCCACTTTATACTCGCCGTCGCGGATATCCTGCCAGGAAGTCGGCACCTCATCCACCAGATCCTCATTTACCAGGAAAGTCGTTACGCCGGTGTACGCGACCATCCATTTTCCGTCCTCACCTTTTGCCCAGTCCGGCACACTGTCCCAATAGGAAGTTTTGTATCCCTGAACCAGATCTTCCTCAACCGCCTGCGTAGCGAAGCCGTATCCGACATCCCCCATGTCCTTTGTCGCATTCTCTCCTTCCGTTGCGAACATCTGCAATTCCTCCGAAGAGCTCATATCCGTATCATTGTGAGAGATTCCGTATGTATCAGACAAATAGGTCCACAGGGAACCCCAGTCTGCCCAGTCATCCGGCATTCCTACGGAAACAACCTCGCCCTCTTCCTGCGCAGCTTCTGTGATCTCATCCAGCGTCTTGCTGTTTAAGTCAGATGTTTCCTCCGAAGCTGTCGTTCCCGTGTTCGCACTTTCTGTAGAATCCGCACTTCCCGCGGAACTGCCGCAGGCCGATACCATCATCACGCCTCCCATTAAAGCGGCAAATAAAGCCACCCATTTTTTTGATTTCCTCATTTTTTCATATCCTCCGAATTTTCATGATTGGTTCTGTTTTCTTAAAACCGACGCCATCATAGCAGGAGATATTTTTCGATTCAATCAGGTTTACGGAAAAATCAGACAGGCTTTACAAAATTTCTTGAGATAATTACACGGGATTTTCAGAACTTCACGAACATTTACGATATTTTTGTATAACAAATCATCACAAAGATAAACCGTTACTTCAGTATTTTTCAACGGAAAACTTTTCATTGCAACAAAAAAGACATTCTCTCTTATTTCAAAAAGAAAATGCCTTTTGCACCTCACACTTCGCCGTTCTACTCGACCACCTTACACCTCTTTTGATGAAATGCAATGCCATAATGATAAATTTCAGCAACATCCGAATCCGCAAAATATGCATCATAAAACGTGTCGTCAATCTGCCGCAAGCCTTCCAGCGCCTTGTCCGTCAAGGCGGAAAACCGATTCGCATACTTTACTTCCACAATATGCCCACACTGTCTGACACGATCGATCATTATAATATCCGCACGTCCGTTCCCGGCTTCACGATTCGACTTTACGCGCCAGCCTCGGCGCCCTCGCAGCATGCCGAGAAGCAGTCCATGATAGAAGGTTTCTTTCATCTCGTCTGTATTACCGCCGTCCATAAAACTTATGGATTCCATCAAACAGGCATTGATACGTTTTTCTATCTCTTCAATATCATGAACATCAAACGCCTGAAACAACGGCTGCAATCCGCCTTCTATCCGGGCAAAAAACCAGTCTCTGATCTGTCGGTTAAAAAGATTTGAAATCTCGCGGTTCGGAATCACCAGCTGGTATGTCCCGTCTTCATTTCTCTCTCTATAAGTCAGATATCCGGTTGTAAACAAAACACTCCATAAATTGTCTATATCCCGGTCAAGCTCCGCGTAGGTCAGTTCCATCTGAATGTCTTTATCTATACTTTTTCCCTCTGAAAGATCCTCCAGCTCTGCCCGTGTAGTGTCATCTGCCATCTCTACGAAACGCAACACCATATCATTGCTGCTCGTGTTCGCCCAGAAATTCTGCGGCGTATGGTTTTGGCTGCGTCGAAGCTGTTCACACCAGTTAATCACATCCCACGGGCAATAAACATTTACCGAACCAAAACGATAACCATCATACCACTCTTTTGTTATTTCATAATATTCATCCAGGCCATAATAATTCATCATTTCCCGGACCTCCGCATCAGTAAAACCAAACCATTCATCATACTGATCATCTACAATTGTGTGAACTTTCGGATTATTAAAACCGGTAAAAATACTTTCTTTTGCCACGCGCAGACAGCCGATGACGACAGAAAAAAGCATATTATCATTGGACTTCATCCCGTATCCGAAAATCTGGCTGATCAGTTCCGTCATATCTTTATAATAACCATTTGCCGCTGCCTTCTGAATGGGAACATCATACTCATCTATCAGAATAATGACTTTTTTCCCATAGTGTTTATAAAGCAATTCAGACAACACAAGCAAAGCATCTTCCAGACTTCCGGTCTTCGTTCTCAACCTGTAAAACAATTCTTTATCCACCTGATCCAGATTTTCACTGTTTTGCAGGAAAGCCAGTCGGCCGGCCTCACGGCTGATAACATTCCACATCTGCGCTCTGGCAGATGCAAAGTCGCTGCCTTTTACCTGCTTAAGAGTAATGGAGATTACGGGATATTGCCCCATATATGCTTCACACAAAGCAGTCTCCCGGGAAATTTCCAGACTGTCAAAAATACTGCTGTCTGTCCCGACTTCAAAAAAAGCTTTCAGCATGCTCATATTGAGGCTCTTTCCGAATCGGCGCGGGCGGGTGAAAAGATTAACCTCACCCCAATTCCCAAGAAGCTCACGAATCAATCCGGTTTTATCAACATAATAAAAATCTCCTGAACACAATTTGTCAAAACTTTCAATTCCTACCGGCGGTCTCTTTTTCTCCATGCGATCATCTCCATTCTCATCCGCACAATACAACAGCAATAAAAATTTTTCATTGACTTAAAGACAGATTAACATAGCAAAAACAGTGATTCAAGAATGAAAAGTTCCATTCTCAGATATTCACTCCTCCCGTAAAATCTCCAGGCAATCCTCCAGCCACTGAATGGTATTCTCCTCCCGCATAATCGCTCCGTGCAGCAGCATTTTATCGCTCATCTGCGGACCATACTGCCCTCCGTAATCGGGATCTTTTGTCTTTGCATCCCAGGTATGCTGCAATACGGAAAGCTTTTCCTGATGCCGCTTAAGATTCGATTCGACGAGCTCCAGCACCTCCGCGCGATCAATATTATCACAGAAAAACATCCGCAGCCGAAACGTATCTTTCGGCGTCGGCGGCAGTTCTTCATCCTTACGCAGCCAGCTACGCAGTTCATTCATTCCTTCGTCCGTAACAGAGTAGAGTTTACGCTCCAGACATTCTCCCTTAATAGATGTCTCGAAAGTAATCAACCCCTCTTTTGTCAACCGTGAAAGCTCCGGATACAGCTGGCTGGTCTTCGCGTGCCAGAACTGAACCATGTCTCTATCAAACTCCTTCGCCATATCATACCCTGTCATCGGCTGCCGGCTGAGGATCCCCAAAATTGCATATTTTAAATTACGCATATCATTCTCCAGAACTGAATTTTGTCAGGGTGCCGTGAATCATTAATTCATAATACAGATTGCGAAAGCAATCTGAAGTATCATACCCTTTTAATCATTTGAATCATAACACAAATACATGGAAATGCAAACACATAATTTTTGACATATAAATATTTACATGTTTAATTTTATGTGTTATGATATCAAAAAACAAATGGAGAAGGGAGTACAATTAGATTATGACACGTAAATACCCCAACTTATGCAAACCGATCACCCTGGGCAGGGTGACTTTTAAAAACCGCATGTTTTCCGCGCCCATGGGCGGGACAGACATCACAAACGACGGCTGCATCGGCCCGAAATCCACCGCATTTTACGAACTGCGCGCAAAGGGCGGCGCCGGCGCGGTGACCGTTTCCGAGTGTATGGTCCACCCTCAGACAGACGGCAGCCACGCCTATCACCTGGATCCGTCGATCCTTAACTCGCTCGCCTGTGCGACGTATACGGCGGACGCGATTCGGCGGCACGGCTGTATTCCCTCTCTGGAATTGTCCCATTCCGGAATGTATGCGGGCACCTATATGACGGATAAATCAAAACAGAAATCCATGCATCAGTGGGGGCCGTCCGCCTGTACGCGCCCGGACGGCGTTCCGGTCGAAGCGCTGTCTAAAGAAATGATCGATGACATTGTCAGAGCTTACGGTGATACCGCTGCCATGGCGAAAAGAGCCGGCTTTGAAATGATCATGGTTCACGGCGGCCATGGCTGGCTGATCAACCAGTTTCTTTCCCCCATGTTTAATAAACGGCAGGACGAGTACGGCGGCTCTCTGGAAAACCGCTGCCGCTTCGCCGTTGAAGTATTATCCGCTGTCCGTCAGGCAGTGGGACCGTTTTTCCCAATCGAGTTCCGCATGAGCGGATCAGAGCTGGTGGAGGACGGCTATGATCTTGATGAAGGGATCCGTATTGCACAGCAGATTGAGCCCTACATTGACCTTCTGCATGTTTCCGCCGGGACCTACCAGCGCAGCTTCGGCGATACCCATCCTTCCATGTTCCGTGACCACGGCTGCAATGTTTACCTGGCTGCAGAGATCAAAAAGCATGTGAATGTCCCGGTCGCGACGCTGGGAGGATTAAATGACCCGGATCAGATGGAGGAGATTCTTGCTTCCGGAAAAGCGGATGTGGTAGAGATGGCCCGCGCGCTTCTGGCAGACCCTTATCTGCCGGAAAAAATCATGGAAAACCGGGAAGAGGACATTATCAGATGTCTCCGCTGCTTTACCTGCATGGCAGAGCGTGCCGCCACATCGACCAGAAGATGCACGGTAAATCCGCTGATCGGCCGTGAAATGGAAGGGGATAAAGTTATCCCTGCAGCGAAAAAGAAAAAAGTGCTGGTGGCCGGTGCCGGGCCGGGAGGCCTCTACGCCGCATACACTGCGGCAAGACGCGGACATCAGGTGATTCTCTGTGAGAAAGAAGATGAAGTGGGCGGCATCCTGAAAGGGGAGCAGGCACTGCCTTTCAAACGGGAAATGTATGAGCTGTCCCGCACCTATGAGCGGTTCTGCCGACAGACCGGTGTAGAGATACGTCTGTCCACAGAAGTGACAAAAGAATATGTTGAAAAGGAAAGCCCCGACGCACTGATCATCGCAGTCGGGTCGGAACCTCTTCTGCCGCCAATCCCCGGTCTGGACGGCAGCAATGTCGTAGTGGTAAACAATTATTATCTGGAAAAAGAAAAAGTCGCAGATGATGTGGTCGTCTTCGGCGGTGGTCTGGCAGGATGTGAGATTGCGATCCACCTCGGCAAAGAGGGGAAAAACGTTCATCTGGTGGAGATGCGCGGGGAACTCGCGCCGGATGCGAATGTCCGCCACCGCCCTCTGCTGTTAAAAGAAATCGCGCAATATGTGACCGTTCACACCGGATACCGCGGACTGCGGGTAAGCGAAGAGGGTATCTGGTGTGAAACCGGGGATAAACAGGAGGTGCTGGTGCCGGGCAAAACCGTCATCTGTGCTTTGGGACAGCGATCCAGAACCGCCGTGACAAATGAACTTGCCGACAGTGCTCTGCGCGTAGCGGTGATCGGAGACGCCGGAAAGGTTTCCACTATTACAAACGCGGTTTACCAGGGATACCACGCTGCGCTGGATATTTAATTTCTTGCACCTCTTTCATAAAGTGTATATAATGATAATGGCGACAAAAAGGTATGATACTTCAGATTGCTCCACGAAACCCGTTCTCGCAATCTGACTACTTATAAAAAAGGAGCACTATCATGAATTTAACTACACGTCCCCGCCGTCTTCGCTACGGGGAAACCCTTCGCAAAATGGTCCGGGAAACACGGATGGATCCGTCTTCCCTGATCTACCCGCTCTTTGTCCGGGAGGGAAGCGGCATCACAGAAGAAATTCCCACGATGCCCGGGCAATACCGCTACAGCGTAGATACCATGGGTGAAAAGCTGGCCTCCCTTCAAAATGCCGGCGTCTCATCTGTCATGTTTTTCGGTATCCCGGATCACAAAGATGAGGTCGGCAGCGGTGCCTACGACGCCAATGGCATCGTCCAGCGGGCGCTGCGGCAGGCACGAAAAGACTTTCCGAACATGTATCTTATCACAGACGTCTGCATGTGCGAATATACTTCACACGGACACTGCGGCGTCCTCTGCGGACACGAAGTGGACAATGACAAAACACTGAAGCTGCTGGCTCAGACTGCCCTCTCCCACGCGGAAGCCGGCGCCGATATGGTGGCTCCCTCCGATATGATGGACGGGCGGGTGGCTGCCATCCGTACAATCCTTGACAGCCACGGATACATCAACACGCCGATCATGTCCTACGCGGTCAAGTATGCTTCCGTCTTTTACGGACCGTTCCGCGATGCCGCGGGCTCCGCTCCCGCATTCGGCGACCGCAAAAGTTATCAGATGGACTACCACAACAGCCGGGAGGGCATCAAGGAAGCGCTGCTGGATATTCAGGAAGGCGCAGATATTATCATGGTAAAACCGGCCATGTCTTATCTGGATATGGTCGCCAAAATCAAAAACGAGGTTCATGTGCCGGTAGCGTCCTACAGCGTCAGCGGCGAATACAGCATGATCAAAGCCGGAGCCAGTCTCGGCTATATTGATGAGGAAAAAATCATCTGCGAGACAGCCGCCTCGGCATTCCGCGCCGGATGCGACATTTATCTGACCTATTTTGCGGAAGAAATCGCCGGATATATGAAGGAGGGAAAAATCGGATGACGAACTCGGAAAAATTATTTGAACGCGCCGTGAAAGTAATCCCCGGAGGTGTAAACAGCCCGGTCCGCGCTTTCGGATCCGTAGGACTCTCCCCGCGGATGATTGCCTCCGCCGACGGCACACATATGACGGACGAAGACGGCAATACTTACCTGGATTTTGTGGGTTCCTGGGGGCCGATGGTCCTCGGCCATAATCATCCCGCTGTGCGGGAAGCCGTGATCAAAGCCTGTGAGCAGGGCTTAAGCTACGGCGCCGCCACAAAGCGCGAAGTAGAAATGGCAGAGCTGATCTGCGGCTCCGTCCCGAATCTGGAAATGGTCCGCATGGTAAACTCCGGCACGGAAGCAGTGATGAGCGCCATCCGCGCCGCCAGAGGATACACCGGCCGTGATAAGATCGTAAAATTCATGGGATGCTACCACGGCCACTCAGACGCTCTGCTTGTGCAGGCGGGATCCGGCGTTATGACCGCCGGAATTCCGGACAGTGCGGGGGTTCCAAAAGGGTGCACGGCAGATACCCTCTCCGCTATTTATAATGATGCCGACTCCGTACAGCGGCTGTTTGACGAATTTCCGGATCAGATCGCCGCAGTCATCGTAGAGCCGGTCGGCGCTAACATGGGTGTTGTCCCTCCAAATGAAGGTTTTCTTGCATCGCTTCGCACCATGTGCACAAAAAATGGCGCTTTACTGATCTTTGATGAAGTAATCACGGGATTCCGCCTCGCCTTCGGCGGCGCGCAGGAATATTTCGGAATTGATGCCGACCTGATGACCTACGGAAAAATCATCGGTGCCGGCATGCCGGTCGGCGCCTACGGCGGAAAGCGCGAAATCATGGAAAAAGTCTCCCCCTTAGGCCCGGTTTATCAGGCGGGAACCTTAAGCGGCAACCCGGTCGCCATGGCCGCCGGGCTGGCACAGCTGACGATTTTAAAAGAAAACCCGCAGATTTACACCGACTTAAACGCGATGGGCGACTGGTTCTTCGGCGAGATCAAAAAAATCGCGGCGCAGGCTCCCCTGGCCGCGACCGCCAACTCCTGCGGTTCGCTCGGATGCCTCTTTTTCACGGAGCAGCCGGTTACCAACTATGAAACGGCAAAGACCTCCAATACCGAAAATTACGCGGACTATTTCCGCTATATGATTAGCAACGGGATCTATCTGGCGCCGGCGCAGTTCGAGGCCATGTTCCTCTCCGCGGCGCATACACGGGAAGAGCTGGAGGGTGTGCTGGAGCTGATACGCAGTTATCTGCTATAATCCGTCAAATCATATATATGCGAAAGGATAAATTGCTATGCACTTTCCTTTATTCATTGATATCAGTGAAAAAAATATCCTGATCGTGGGCGGCGGCACCATCGCTGACCGGCGTGTGCACACATTGCTTCCGTTTACAGAGAACCTCACCCTTGTCGCTCCGGCAGTTACCGGCAGATTAAATGACCTGGCAGAATCCGGCAAAATCCGAATCCTGCCACGACCATTCGAGATCAATGACCTGCAAAACCGGGAACTGGTTCTAGCCGTTACCGACGATGAGAACCTGAACCGTGAAATCAGCCGACTCTGCCATGAACGGAACATTCCGGTCAATGTAAGCAGCGACCAGACGCTCTGCGACTTTCAGTTCCCGTCCATCGTTACGGAAGGAGATGTTGTGATCGGAATCAACGCCTCCGGGAAAAATCACCATCTGGTCAAAGAAACACGGATGGAAATCGAGAAATTGTTTTCTTAACCAGGGAGATTCGCGTGAAAAAAGCAGCTCTTTTATTACTAAACGACTATGCTAAGCTCGACGTTCGCCTATGGCTCCGTCTTGCTAAGCACCGCATGTATACATGAAAGTTGCCAATCAGCGTTCGCTTATGGCTCCGCTTCTTGGACTTTCATAGTAATCATACCGCCGGCCAAAGGGCGGCGAAATGGAGATTTTTATGGAACAAACCATGGCAAAAGCCACTCATAACAATCTGGACTACATAACCGAATTCGCACTGAAATTAAGCGAGAAAATGCTGGTCAGCGGCGCAAATCTGGAGCGGGTCACCGATACCGTCTATCACATCTGCGAAAGCTACCACTGCAAAGACGTACACTTTTTCGCCCTGAACTGCTATCTGAACCTGAGTCTGGAAAGCCCGGACGGCGGCAAGTCCTCCGGCCAGCGATGCATTTACAGCGGCATGGATACACACCTCAAGCTGCTCGGACGCTTAAACCAGCTCTCCCGGGAAGTCTGTACGAAAAAACCGGAACCGGAAAAACTGGACGATATGCTGGAAGACGCCGTCAGCACGGATACTTATTCGCTTCCGACAATCCTGCTGGGCTACCTGATCGCCATGGTCGCCATGACCTATATCTTTGACGGCACCTTCCGGGACCTGGCAGTCATTTTAATCAACTCCGTGCTTATTTTCCTGGCTGGACTCCGTATCAAAAAACTGGTCATCAACAAAATCATTTACGATGTGCTATGTACGTTTATGGTGGGATGCGTCGCTATTTTCTTTCAATATCTCGGCGTGATCGATACGGTGTTTACTGTCATGATCGTTAACAGCATGATGCTGATTCCCGGTATCCAGCTGGTCAATTCCATCCGGAATGTCCTCTGCGGGAACGAGATCAACGGCATCATAGAATTTTTCAAGGTGATCATAGAGACCATCGCGATTGTGGGCGGATTTATTTTAAGCATTTATCTTTTTGCACTATAAGATAGGGGAGAATATAGTTATGATAGACTCAATACTGCTGATACTTTTTTCTTTTGCCGCATCCTTCGGGTTCGGCATTGTCTTCCGAATTGAAAAAAAATACCTTGTCCTGGCGGGCATAAGCGGCGCACTGACAAGGTTTATATATCTTCTCCTTCTGCAGTTCATTTCAGAGAGCTTTATTTACAATTTTCTCGCGGCAACAGCGGCGGCCCTTTTTGCGGAGCTGATGGCCATTTATACGAAAAACCCGTCCACCGTTTTTCTGTATCCCTCCATCATCCCGCTGATTCCCGGAGGCGCGCTGTACTACTCCGTCGTCGGGCTGATGCTCCAGAGCAGCGAATATATCTCCGAATACCTCGCGCTCTGCATTCATTCTCTGGCGGGACTCGGGCTCGGATTCGTCACCGTCTCCATCATCATGCATTACAAGAGGCGGTATCTGCGGATTGTGAGGCGAAGGAAAGCACTTGCAGCTCTGAAAGCGGCAAAAAAAGCACAAAAGACTCATGAAAATGAAAAATAAGTCTTTACAGCGCCTCCACGTCGACCCCCTCCAGCCTGCGGTTCTCGAAGGTCAGAGTTTCTCCGCCGTCCAGCACATAAATCCGGTAGATCAGCACGCACATATGCTCTCCAATCTTCACCGGACGCCGCTCGGGCGAACGGTTTGTCGTCAGAAAGATACCATTTACATCCAGCGTAATCTCCAGATAGCTGCCACGGAACGCGATATTGGTAATCACGCCCTCCTCCGTGTCGGCAAGCAGGCTATGGAATTTCTCATTATCGCTCTTAAACGCTTCCACAAACTCCGGGCGGATGACCGCCGGCTTCCCTGCAGGAACATGCTCAAATCCCTTAAATCCGCTGAAATCCGAATGAACCGCGGAGGTTCCGATAAACTGCGCGACAAAGGAAGTCTTCGGTTTATTATAGATATCCGCGGGTTTTCCTTTCTGCTCCAGCCGTCCTTCATTGATGACGATGATCTCATCCGCCACCTCCACCGCTTCCTCCTGGTCATGGGTAACAAAAATGCTTGTAATCCCCACTTTCGCGATCATCTGTTTCAGCCAGATGCGAAGCTCCTTGCGCACCTTGGCGTCTATAGCGGCAAACGGCTCGTCGAGAAGCAAAAGCTGCGGCTCCGGCGCCAGCGCCCGGGCAAATGCAACTCTCTGCCTCTGCCCTCCGGAAAGCTGATTCGGATACCGCCGCTCCATCCCTTCCAGCCCAACCAGCGCAATCAATTCATTTACCCGCTCCCGGATTTCTTCTTTGCTCTTTTTTAAAACTTTCAGGCCAAAGGCAATATTCTCATAGACTGTCATATAGCGGAAAAGCGCGTAATTCTGAAAAACAAAACCGATTCCCCGCTCTCCGGCCGGAACGTCATTCACCACTTTTCCCTCAATCACCACATCCCCGGAATCCTGATGCTCCAGCCCCGCGATCATCCGCAGAATCGTCGTCTTTCCGCTCCCGCTTGGGCCGAGGAGCGCAACCAGGCTGCCCTGCTCCACTCCAAAGCTGATATCTTTTGCCGCCTCGTAAGAGCCGAAATTTTTATTGATATGCTGCATTTCTACATACATGACACATTGTCCTCCGTCAGCAACCTCTGTTTTCTCTTCGCTGATTTTTCCTGTATTTTCTATTATCTTCTTTCGCCAATAACGGACGATCTGATTTCTATCCTTCTCTCTTCCCGCGATATTCCACGATCTGTTTTAAAATCAGCACCGCGATTGCCATCATCACCAGCAGGGAAGATACCGCAAACGCCTGCGTGATGGAATCCGCGCTTCCCGCCATATACAGGGCGTCCACCTCCAGCGGCAGGGTAAAGGTCTTCCCCCTCGTCTTGGAGACGGCATAAACCGCGCCGAACTCGCCCAGCGCCCGGGCCGCGCACAGGATAATTCCGTACAGCAGCGCCCATCGGATATGCGGGAAAGTTACTTTTCGGAAAATAGTAAATCCCTTTGCCCCCATCATGGCGGCCGCTTCCTCCTCTGCATTTCCCTGCGCCTGCATCACCGGAATCAGTTCCCGGGAGACAAACGGAAATGTAACAAATATCGTCGCCAGGACAACGCCCGGCACGGAAAATACCAGCGCAATGTCGGTTCCAAGCAAGCCGTTGATCCGGTCAATCAGCGGCGTCGCCCATCCCATCCGTCCGAAGGTCATAATAAACGCAAGACCCGCGATAACCGGCGAGATGGAAAAAGGAATATCGATGAGTGTGGAAAGCACCTGCCTGCCCCGGAATTCAAATTTCGTGATCAGCCATGAGGCACACAGGCCGAAAAATGTATTGACCGCCACGGCAATCCCGGTCGCGATCAGCGTGACTTTTAACGCCGAAAGCGTCGTTTCCGCCGTAACCGCACTGACATACAGCGCCAGCCCGTCTTTTAAGGAACGATAAATAACGGTTGCCAGCGGCAAAACCAACATGACAACGAAAAACGCCAAACCAATGAGAATCAGAGCAATCGGCGCCGCGCCGCGCGGTTTCTCCTGACTCGCCGGAGAACCGTTCTCGCTTTCACCGGCCCGCTTTCCCGCTGCCAGCTGAATCATATTGATGAGAAACAGCAAAAGGAAAGAAATGATCAGAAGCACCAGCGCGATCGCCGTCGCGCCCTCATAGTCCACATTTCCGGAATTCAGCTTTTGCATGATAATATAGGAAACCACCTGCGTCCCCTGCTTTTCACTGTTTCCCGAGATGTAGATCACGCTTCCGTACTCACCGATTCCCCTCGCAAGCGCCAGGCCGAAGCCGGTCAGGAGCGCCGGCGTCAGTTCCGGCAGAACCACGCGGCGGAAGGTGTAAAAACGATTCGCCCCCAGCATCGCCGAGGCCTCCTCAAGGGATGCCGGCAGCTTTTCCAACACCGGCTGCAGCGCCCGGACCACAAAGGGAATCCCGATAAAGATCAGCGCGATCGTTAAGCCAATCTTCGTATAGGAAACCCGGATCCCTATTTTTTCCAGGAGCTGTCCCAGGATGCCCTGATTCGAATACATCTTCGAAAGCGTGATACCCGCGACAGCGGTCGGCAGCGCAAACGGCAGCTCGATCATCCCGTCTAAGAGCCGCTTCCCCGGGAAATCATACCGCACCAGAATCCACGCCAGGATCAGCCCAAACACGCAATTGACCAGCGCCGCGATCAGAGAACAGAGAATACTGGTGCGAAACGCTTTGATCACATTTTCCTGCATCAGAATCTCCCAAAACTCACTCCAGCTCAGCCGAAAGGAGTACGCCAGAATAGACGCCAACGGGATCAGGATCAGCACGGACAGCATCGCGATCGTGATGCCTGCGGTCAGCCCCTTGCCGGGGATGACAGATTTATGTTTCTTCATTATTACTACTCCTGGTATCATTAGTAAATTTCATCAAATATCGCGCCGTCCTGGAAGAAATCTTCATAGGCCTGGTCCCAGCCGCCGAAATCATCAATCGTGCAGAGATTTACCGTCAGGTCAAAGGTATCGGAAAACTCACTTAAAATCTCCTCGTTGCTCGGACGGTAATAATTCTCTCCCGCCAGCTGCTGCGCCTCATCCGAATACAGATACTCCAGATATGCCTGCGCAACCTCCCGCGTGACGTTTTCATCCACGTTTTCATCCACAATCGCCACGGATGGCTCCGCTAGAATGCTGACGCTCGGCGTTACCAGTTCATACTCGCCCGGATACTCCTCCAGCGCAAGCAGCGCCTCGTTTTCCCATGCGATCAGCACATCGCCCTGGCCATTTTCCACAAACGTCGTCGTAGCCCCGCGGGCGCCGGAATCCATCACAAGCACATTGTCATAGAGCGCCGAGACAAACGCCTTTATCTGATCCTCGTCTCCGTCATACAGCGTATCCGCATAATACCAGGCCGCCAGGAAATTCCAGCACGCGCCGCCGGAAGATTTCGGATCCGGCGTGATCACGTCCACGCCCTCCTGGGTCAGGTCATCCCAGTCCTCAATCCCCTTTTCATTGCCGGATCGAACCAGAAAAACAATGGTCGATGTATAAGGAGAACTGTTCTCATCAAACTCATCCAACCAGCCCTCTTCGATCAGCCCGGACTCTTCAATCAGCGTAATATCGTGCGCCAGCGCCAGTGTTACTACATCTGCGTCACTGCCCTCGATTACAGACCGCGCCTGGGAGCCGGAACCGCCGTGGGACTGAACGACCTCCACCGACTGGCCGGTCTCCTCCGCATAATACTCCGCAAAGATTTCATTGTACGCGGCGTAAAATTCGCGCGTCGGATCGTAGGAAACATTCGTAATCGTAATGGTGTCCCCATCAGAACTGCCGTTCTCTGCTGCCGCGCTGCCATCAGAGCTGTCCGCCGAACTGCTGCCGCAGGCCGTAAGACTAAGACTGCCCGCAAGGAGAGCTGCCGCCGCGCCGAAGGTCATTATCTTTTTCCATATCTTTTTCTGTTTCATGTCTTTTCTGTCCTTTCCTGTATATCTCGATTTTTCCGAAATAAGTGCAAACGTTTACGTTGTTTGTTGACTTTTTCTTTTTCTGGTGATACACTCATTCTGTAACGCAACAACCGTTTATCATACTTCGGAGTGCGCCCCAGGATCATAAATACGAATGCATATATTCGATTTCTGACCGTTTTTCTCCTGTATCATAAAATATAAGCTGATGCCCTTTTTGTCAACGCAAAATCATGCAAACGTTTGCCTTTTTACACATCAAACGCCATTGTGTTTCTTATGATACATATACGCCAGCAAACATTACCGGTCACCCGGCACGACAAACACCATGCATGCAGCGCACAGAAAGCTGCACATAATTGCCATACCTCCCCCTGAAAGGAAACACCCTTATGTCACTCAAACAAATTGCATCCATCGTCGGCACCTCCGTCTCCACCGTTTCCCGCGTTTTAAATAACACCTCCCCCACCTGCGCTTCTAAAGATCTGCAGAGCAGAATCTGGGAAGCCGCCCGCGAGATCGGCTACGTGCCAAACGAAACCGCCCGGCAGCTGAAGAAATCCGGCCAGCTTACAGCCCCGCCCGCCCATGTTTCCATCGTCCTCGCACGAATTTCCTCTCTGGAAAAAGACCTGTTTTTCTCCGAACTTTTCCGCAGTCTGGAGGTAGAACTGCTGAAGCGGCAGACGCTCATAGACCAGGTGATCTATGCCGATGAATCTCTCACGCAGGATCTGTCTGCTACGGATGGCGTCATCATCCTGGGCCGATGCTCCGAAAGACTCCTGAATCACATCACCGCCCAGACGAAAAACATCGTCGGAATCTGGCGCAACCCGATGAATTTCAACGTGGACGAAGTAATCTGCGACGGTAAAAAAGCCGCAGAACAGGCCATGCGCCATCTGCTGTCCTGCGGACACAAAAAAATCGCCTACATCGGCGACTGTTCCTATGAGAGCCGCTATGTCGGCTACTGCAATATCCTGATTCAAAATAATATTCTCATGAATTACGCTCTGATCAAACAGACGGATCAGACAAAAGAAGCGGCGGAAACCGCTTTTCGGGAACTGTTGGAATACAAAAATTCCGGAAAAAATGACTTTACCGCCGTTTTCTGCGCCAACGACAGCAGCGCTATCCGCGTGTTGGAAGTACTGCGCACACAAAAAAAGAAAATCCGGGAATCCATCTCCGTCATCTCCATCGATAACGTAGAAGACTCCCAGAATACCCATCCGCTTCTGACCACCATACATATTCCCCGCGGCGAAATGGCTCATATGGCAGTCAATCTCCTGCTGGACCGAATCGCCCGCGGACACGAAGAAGCCGTGCGGATCGAATTCCCCTGCCGCCTGGTGCTGCGGGACAGCTGCTATACAATCCCGCCGCTGTAATCTTTTTTCAGTTCTCCTTCTGCTCGTAGAGCGCCAGAATGGACTGAATCTCCTCGACGGATATATGCGTATACTCGCTGAGTTCTCGCAATGAAGGGACCTGGCCGTTTTCCTTTGCAAGCACTTCCTGCGCCTCATGCAAAAGACCCGCCTTCGCAAGAACCGCCTGTGTGCGGTCTACATCTCCGGTCTCCTCCCGGATATGCTCCTCAAAGGCGTTTCTTACCCTGCCTTCCAGAAAACTGTCGACCGCAGAGACTGCCATCGTTTCGGGAATCTCACTGAGCGCCATCCACAGGGCAATATTTCCTTCCTGAATCAAATCCTGCATATTCACCGGATTTTCCTTATAAAGCTCCGCCATGCGGATGATCCGCAAAAGCCAGCCGTCCGCAATCTGTCCGGCCGCATCCTCGCCCGCGATCAGCTTCTGATATAATTCACGAAGCTGTTCCCCCGAGCAGGAGCCCTTCTCGCGTACCTCGCTTAAATACATGCGGTAGTAAGCAGAGTCTGAGAGCTGATCTAGGGAAGAATCACTCCCGTTGCTGTCTTTCTCAACATCTTCCGAAAACAGTTCATCTTGGCCGGGCAATTTTCCTTCAGTCGCAGAGTTCTCCTTTTCATAATCGGACAAATCTCCTCTGTCCCCGGATTCCATCAGGAGCTCCTTGTTTCCTGCATTCGGCAGATGATCCTCATTGATACTTATTTCTCTGCCGCCAATTCCCGCTCCGGCAAACTTCCCATCCGGCTCTTCATCGTCGGCCTCTGCATCCGAACCATCCGCCTCTGTTTCTGCTGTCTCAAGCGGTTTCTTAAGATATTGAGATACCAACTTCTCCTGCTCTGCGGTCAGATCCATTCCCGCAAAAAATTGATGAATCTCCTCCGAACTTAAGGGTTCACTCGATGTCCGGGCAATCTCCGCTGCCTCCCGAAGGGTTTCTAAAAATGTATTCTGATCTATCATATCGTTATTTCGCTCCAGTCTTTTCAATCCTTTACCAGTATTGCTGCATATAGCTTTCCGCCTCATCTTCCTCTCCCATTATAAAAAAAATATGAATCAGTGTAAACTGATTTTAGGCTGAAATTGCCGGGAAATCAGATGGGCATCAAGACAATGCCCCAATCGGGCTGCGGAATCACAAGAAAAATATGCTGCCCTGAATTGCAGTATCAGTATAAGATGTATTCACTTCAAAAACAACATTTATAATGGAAAAAAGAGCACAGGCTACCAGTTCGAGACAATCCACCCCTTTTTAGATGGCAACGGACGAATCGGGCGATCAATGATGACTTTTATTTTCTTTAAAGCGATTGAACTGATATCACGAAATCATATTGTCCATTGCTATTCAACCAGCATACCGCACTGGAAGAGGGCATCGGTAAAACCTTTGACATCCCGTTTTGCGGTTTCCTCGTCTACGTCATATTCTTCCAGCACAAGTGCCTCCAGTTCCTCAACAGTACGATCCTCCTGAAGATTTTTCCATAAAAAAGCCGCCACATCATTCAACGTAATCAGCCCGTTCATATTCCCTGCCGCTACGCCGGTAGGAACAACAATAACCTCGCCGGCAATATTCCTCATGATATAATCTTCATTAATCTTCATAATAGTTACCACTTCCTTTCATTTGATATCTCTATTCCCCAAAATCCATCTGTTTGAAATCTTCAAAACTCATTTCAGTAATATGCCCGTCTACAACCTGATAAATTCGCTGGCACATGCTTAAAACACTGGGGCGATGGGTGGAGACGATACAGGTTTTGTTCGGACGCTGCTTTATAATGTTCCCGAGCACCTCGCGCTCCGTCTCAACATCTAAGGCGCTGGTCGCCTCGTCCAGGAGCAGGATCGGCGCATCACGCAGAACAGCCCTCGCTATCGCAATCCTCTGGGCTTGTCCCTCGGAAAATCCGCGCCCACGCTCGCCAAGCTTACTGTCAATACCATTATCCAGAGTCTCAACAAACTCCCATGCACAGGCAATCTTTAAAGCTTCAACAATTTCTTCATCTGTGGCATCTTTTTTTATCACGCGGAGGTTATCCGCGATCGTTCCGGCAACAAGGGTATTTCCCTGCGGCACGTAGGAGAAAAATTCCCGCAGATCCGCGTTCATATTGACCACGGTACCATCTGCTGCCTCCAAAAGGGATTCCCCCTGCTGTGGATGAATAAGACCGAGGATCAGGCGAAGCATGGTAGTCTTGCCCTGTCCGGATGGTCCGATTACAGCCACGATCTCATTAGGATGCGCGACAAAGTCGCTGCCAACGATGACTTCCCTGTTATCAAGATAAGCAAAATCCACGGAACGCATACGTACAGTAAATCCCTGTTCCGCCAGCGGACGCATCTTCTCCAACGACTCCGGGTCGTGGATTTCCTTCGGCAGATCCACGATCTCTCGGATACGATGTGCGGATACCGCGCTGCTGATCATGGAAGGGAAGATGGATATCAGAGAGCTGAAATTGCTGGACAGCTTAGAGCTCTGGCTTAAGAACAGCGTCATTGTTCCGTAGGAGATATCCCCTGTCCACATCCGGAACAGGCAGTAGCCGAAAGCTGCCATACTGACAGCCGTACCAAGACCTGTAAGCCCGATATTCATCTTGATACTATACATATTGTAGTCCATGTTATAATCTTTGTATTTCTTCTGCCAGTCCTTAAGCTCGTCCGTATAATGGCTGGTCACTCCGAAACTTTTGATGGAGTCAAAGTTATAGAAAGTTTCCGTTTCAAAACTCATCATCCCACTGTTCATTTCCATAACGCGCTTCTTATATTCCCGCATTTTTCGCATGACTCTGCGGCTGACAAGCAGAAGCACCGGTGCGCTGATAAATGCAAAAATCGCCATGAACGCATCATAATACAGGATAACAAGAAATGTCGCCACAAAGCTATAAACAGAAACAACCACATTAGGTACCCAGGAAATTGCATTCCCGGAGATCGTACTGACGTCAGAATTAAACCGGTTTAAAAGGTCGCCGTTCTGATACTGGCTGACCTTTTCCCAATCCGAATCAATAATCCGGGAGAATATATCTGCCTGAATGTCATTATTTACATAAATGCTGATTTTTAAAGATACTCTGCTCACAATACTCGATGTAACCAAACTGAATGCCGTACTGCCAAGCATTGCAACCACCAATACCCAGAGTTGGCTGTACTGGTATCCGGTAATAATATCAATCAGGTACTTACTGATAACAGATGAAATCAGGCTAAGTGAAGAGCTTACTAACCCCATAATGGTATAGAAGATGATAATCCCACGGTATTTCGCACTATAAGAAAAGATCCACTTCCAGTCATCAATGAAATCTGTGTACGTGCCATCACCGAATTTATCAAATAGAAATTTGATTGCTTCTGACTTAAGCAGACGGTTTAATCCACGAAATTCCTGTGGATTCTCTCTTTTTTGATTCATATTTCTGCTCCTGTATAGATATATACGCTAATACATTCTGTCTTTAAATAGACCTGTACTTGTGAAAAGTTATCTATTTCTCTTCCTTGCCAGGTATGATCGGAAGTAACCACAATATCTTCTTCACCTAAAGATGCCATATACGCTTCCCATTCTGAAACAGCAGTTGAAATATTCTCCATAATAGTAGTCTGATCACAGAAATACCGATAAGAAGGTTTCTCATTTATTTCCAGCAAATAAGAGCTGTCTGTATCAATTATCGTCATATGAAAATCAGAATCATCCGCTTGAAATATCAGGAGATCCTCATACCATTCCCACACAACATCTAATGTTCCTTCTGACAGAAATGTAACATAGTCTCGCAAAGGAATGGAACACAAAAAACAGTAAAAGGCGATTGTTACTCCTATCCATATCTGCCGTGAAGATGCAATTTCCCCCATTGCCAACAATAGCGCTGGAATAGCTGCCAAAAAGAAGTGCCATCCGTTATTGCAGCATAGCAAAATAATACCGGAAATTATTGCTATTGATATCTGAACCAAACCATAGGATTTATCATGTTTTCGCAAATTTCTGATTCCGCAGAAAAATAATGGTGCAAATAATAGGCACTTAATAGCTTTATGAAGCATTTCTGTCGGCTCTGTAACAGAGTTACATAATTCCTTGATTGGTATTGTCCATACCGCATGCAAAAAATCGAATAAACATCCATATGCAGCAAAATAAACAATAAACAAAACTGTCGGAGCCACCAAAAACAGCAATCCTATAATTCTTTTTTTATAATTATGATGAGCAAAAAAGCAGTATACCGCTGCACCAAGAAGAGGAGCAACACCATATGGATGAATCATCAGACATATTCCACAGCAAAGACCGATTTTTATTATACGTAAGTTTGTAAATCCACAGGAAAAAGACTGGTAAATATGATAAAGACCAATTGCGACCGGTACCAGACACCATTCTATAGCGCTATTACCGCCACAACATAAAGCTGCGTAGGGGATTAACAGAAGCAACCGAACAAAAAATAATCCTGAATTATTCACGGGACTACGCCATATCGGCGAAACCCCCGTGTA